>WGSQ01000048.1 GCA_014871605.1 Collinsella sp.
GGACTTGCAGCGACGGACCTCAGGACGCTCTTACACCACGTCTGCGCGCGCGACCAGTTGGTAAGTATCAGGCCCTGTATTCTGGGGCCAGAACACAAATCGAGAGCCTTCCGTGCGCTCTGCGGTGTAAGGCGCCAATCTCAGCAAATCTGTCCCACAATACTGCGCTGAAGAACAAGACGGAACCCCTGAGCCAAACTCCCCTATACCTTATTAAGGCTAAGACAGGCAAGTTCACGCACCCGGCATATTCCAGAATAACATCCTATTGTTTTAGATGCTCTACAAGCATGAACAGCCGCGAATCGGAAAGATCTTCTAGTTTCGCCCCGACTGACCGCCAAGGGGCGAGATGGCCCCTCCATCCCCGGGCGACCGGCTCTGGCGCGCCAAGGAGTGTCCCCAAGTGCCGGCAGAAAAGGAACGTCCCTATCTGCCGGCTAGAGGGCACCAAAGAGGATGGCGTAGGTAGTGGATTCGCCGAGCTTGAGCTCGTCGCCGGGATTGAGTTGGGCGGAACGGCCGGGCTCGACCTGAATGCAGACGCGCGTGGCCCCGTTTACCACCACGGTTCCGTTGGTGGACGACAAGTCCTCGACGTGCCAGATATTTTGAGCATCGCACCAGATATGGGCATGGCGGGCCGAGACATCGTCGCCGACGTCGGTAATATCGCCCTCACCAGTGGCCAGCGCGCCAATCTCAACACCCTGCTCACTCGGCTGAATCCAGCGCGGGGCGCTCACGACAAAACTGTTTTGTACGCGCAGCAAGCCCAAGGGGTGCGCCGGGGCAGGTTCGCGTTCGCCCGCGGTCATCGACATGCCAAGCGAACGCGGCGTGGATGTGCCTCCGCCACAGGTCGCGTGCGCGTAGTCGATGGCATAGTTCACCGAGGACCGCACATCCGCCGAACAACCGACGGCGACAAACAGCACCAGCACGGCCTCGGCGCGCTCGGCGGGCATGAGTTCCGCCGCCTGGGACAGGCGATCGAGCGCGTTGCGATAGAGATTCGTGTCCTGGTGGCACTCTTCGAGCGCGCGTACCATCGGTTCACCTGCAGGACCGCACACCATATTGATCACAGCCGTGGAGTCCATGGGATTTCGCTGGCGCAGGGCCAGTTGCGACATAATACGCGCAGCCGAGGTACCGTATTCGGCAAAGTAGCGCTGCTGAAGCGTGCCGACCGGCGCGCGAACGATAAAGCGGGAAACCCAAGAGCGATCAGCGGCCCGGCTCTGCGGGCTGCGACCGTCGACGAGCGGACGGGACGAAAGCACCAAGCCGCACAGCTCGATATGGCTCAGATGCGCCGCGCGCTTAAAGATGTCAAACAGGCCCCGCATGGGGTGAGCTCAACTTGAGATGCCATGACCTAGGCCTCCTTTGTCGTAGAAATAGAATCGGATGATACTTCGACAGGTCCGCCAAAAGTACGGGCAGCTGCGGCTCCACCGGCAAGCGGAGTCGCCATCTGGGCTTTTGTGCGTCGCGGTGCCGAAACGGGAAGTTCAAAGGCAAAGCCCATCGCAAGCAAAAACCACGTAAGCGCATAGGTTGCAACCAGGGCGGCAATAAGGCCGCCCATCACGGCGCGTTGGGAAAATACGCTACATGCAGCCACAACCAGCACCGGAACCTCGCAGGCAGAAAGCGCAAGCACACCCTGCAGGAGCCCCGAGCGCCGATCGCGCGCAAGTGCCCCCGCGGCAACGCCGGCTATGCCTGGCAGCGCCAACGCCAGTGCGGCAATAATACCCGGTAGCGACCCAGACCACACGAGCGATCCCAAAGTCGCTGTCACGCGAGCGCCCGACGCCAGCAGCGCGGCCGAAACCACGACCACAGCCCAAACCACGCCACAGACGACCGTCGCGCCGACCATCAGCGCGCGACGAACCGCGCGGCCAGACGCATCCATGGGGCACGGCGTGAGCGGCTCGCCGCGGAGCGAACGACCGACATTTTGCGCATAGTGGTCACAAAACGCCGAGAGCGCCGCCTCGACCGCCGCCGGCTCGGGACGATCTTTTTGGTGGCTGGATAGGCAGGCCATCACCACGTCGAACAGCTGGGCATCGACAAACGCCAGCGCATCGCGTAGCTCCTCGGAATCCGGCTCAAGCCCTAGCTGCTGGGCCTGCTCGGCCGCGGCGAGCGCCACATCGGGCTCACGACGAAGCAGCTGAGTCAAATCACAACCGGGCGCATGGGCACCAATGGGATAGTCGGGCCGCGTGTCCATCTTGAGACGGTAGGGGCTGGCGATGTCGCGCGTCTTTTTGCGCGAACCCGAGGTGCCCGAAGTGCTCGGCGCAGCTTCGTATGGCGCGACGCCGGCAATGAGCTCGTAAACCGTGCTTGCCGCGGCATAGACGTCGATCGCCGGCGACATACGCAAAGCGCGCAGGTCGGGAATATCGTAGGTGAGCATCTCGGGCGGAGCGTAGGCCACCGTCGCGCGACGCAGCGTGGCATAGCGCTCGGTAAAGGATGCCTTGCCGCCGGTACCGGCCACGGCCGACGCAGGCTCAAGCGCCAGCGATGAGCCAAAGTCAATCAGGCACAGGTCAAAGGTGCCCTCGGCAAGCTGCCGGTCAAGCGGTAGACGCGCCGTGCGCACCATAATATTAGCGGGCGAGATATCGCGATGGACAAAGCCCTCCCCCACCAGGCTCATGCGGCAGAGCAGGTCGAACAGGTCGCGCCCCAAGCGCGCCGCCACAAGCGGCGATAGGCGTCCGGCATCGTCCACGGCGAGTCGCGAGCGCAAGCGGGCAAGCGTCTCGCCCTCGACCCATTCCATGACAATTGCAGGCACACCGTCAACCTCGCCCCAGCCATAGAGGCGGGGAAAACCCTTAAGGCCCGAAAGGGCGCGATGGCATTCATATTCCTCGCGAAATGCCGCTTTGAACTTGGCGACCAGCGACTCATGGGCGGCATCGTCGTCAAACTCATCGCGCGTCGGCAAGATGAGCTGTTTGAGTGCCACGGCCTCGCCTTGGGCGTTGACAGCACGCGTCACGCGGCCGATACCGCCACGGCGCATGGTGGCATCGTCAGCAAACAGTATCGTAAAACGACGCAGATAGGCAGGCAGTTCGTCCTGACCGAGCGCAATGGCCGGCTCAAACCCGTCGACACGCGCCAGGCGCAGGCCGACCATGGAATCGCGACCGAGCGATTGTGGTGTGGTGGATGCAAGATCGGTCATCATAGGGCAAGCGCCGCCACGTTATTGTTGAAGTTACCGAGTGCGACGTCATCATCGCCGTAATGGCCGACCCATTGACATAGGTTGGTGTAACAGCCCCACAGATTGGCATACTGCTGATACCACTTTGACCGGGGCGAGAATGTCTGACGACCGAACTCGGCTCGAATGACAAACATCTCCCCGACCAGGCTGTCGCACGGCCTGGGATCTCCCGTAGAGTTATAGGTCGAGACCACGTCATTGGCACGAGAAACGTAGCCGTCGAGCATGTTGTACTTGGTCACAAGCCAACTGTGAATGCTCTCTTCCTCAGCAGCGGAAAGGCCACCGGAGTTTGCATCGTTGTCAGTGTTGCCGCCCGTCGAGCCGCCGTTTCCAGACCCTCCGGTAGAGGAACCCGACCCAGAGCCGCCGCCCGAACTCGATGAATCCGAGCCGGAGCCAGAATTATCCGAGCTACCGGGCTTTCCGGACTGCTGGGCGTCCTGCTCCTTCTGCTGCTCGACCTTATTCACCGTTGCCGCCACGCTATTGTTGGACAACCGATCGATGATCTTGGTGTTGGTGAGCACGATGGTTTTGCCATTGGCAAGCGTGACTTCGTTGTCCGGGGCCTCGGCGCCGTCCGCGTCGTCAGTGCCAAACACAATATGCGCGACCACACTTGCCCAAGCATATCCAGTCGTGGTGCCCAGGTCACTTTTGACCTCATGCCCTACGCGCGGTTCGCGTGCGGCATGTGCCTGTATCATGGACGGCACGGTCATGCCATAGGCAGAAACGCCAGCTATGACCAGCACCAGCGAGCAGGACAGCAGTGCGTACGCCCGCGGCGCCAAGCCCAGTCGGCGTCGCATGCGCACCGCGGCGCCGCGCTTTGTCTGAGTGCCACCGGGCCGCATGCGTTCTCCTCCAACAAAAACACGCCGCTCGGGAGCGGCGCATTCATTCGAATCCATATTTGAGTGTATCAGCGAACCCAAAAGGTTGCGCAACGAATGGGCAAATTAAGGATGCGAGTGGAAGCATCCATGCGATGAGCGGATACAAAGCATCTTTGTTGCACAACAAACTTACAGTCGCACGGGAAAATTATGACTACCCCGTGCGTCGCGAGGAAAGCATACGGCAGGAGCAGGCTCGCCACCTAAATCGCGCGACGGGCCTCGATGGCGCGGCCAAGCGTAAGCTCGTCGGCATACTCCAGGTCGCCGCCCACGGGCAGGCCGCTCGCCAGACGCGACACCTCAACGCCCAGTGGCTTGATAGTGCGGGCCAGGTAGCTCGCCGTGGTCTCGCCCTCAATATTGGGGTTGGTGGCGATGATGACCTCATGGATATCCTCGTGGCCCAAACGCGCCAGCAGCTCGCGGATGTGCAACTGCTCGGGACCAATCTTGTCCATGGGGCTGATCACGCCGCCCAATACGTGGTAGAGACCGTGGTAGCTGCCCGTGCGCTCGATCGCCTGGACATCGCGCGGCTCGCCCACCACGCAAATGCGAGTGGTGTCGCGCATCGAATCCTGGCAGATGGAGCACTCGTCGGCCGTGGCGTAGTTAAAGCAACGGCTGCAAAAGTGGACCTCCTGCTTAACCTCCAGGATGGCCTCGGCCAGGCGGCGCGCCTCCTCGGCGTCAGCCTCCAACAGGTAATAGGCGATGCGCTGAGCCGACTTGGGACCAATGCCCGGCAGACGGCCCAGCTCATCGAGCAATTTTTGCAGGCTATGGTTCGCACTCATATATATGCGCGTCTTAGAACGGCATGCCCGGGATGTTGAGACCGCCGGTGATGGCGCCCATCTGCTTGTTGGCGAGCTCGTTGACGCCGCGAACGGCCTCGTTGACGGCAGCCATAATCATGTCCTGCAGCATATCGACGTCCTCGGGATCGAGCGCATCGGGATCGATGGTGAGGTTGACGAGCTCCATCTCGCCGTTGACGGTCACCTTGACCATGCCGCCGCCGGCAGAGGCGTCGACGGTCTGGGACTTGAGGTTCTCCTGCGCGGCGGCAAGCTGCTCCTGCATCTTGCGGGCCTGCTTCATCATCTGCTGCATGTTCATACCGGCCATGATGGCTCCTTTACGTGCGGCCGCACGCCGAGCTGCAAGGGCAGCCGGAGCACGGCGGGACTTTCAAACTCAAAAATCGTACCACGGCGCGGGGCAAGCAAGCGGGGCGGACACGCTACCTCAGTCGATATACATGTCCTCCAATACAAACCGCACGCAAAGATTATGCAAGGTCGAATTATGCAAGGCTGCATAATATCGCACACTCAATCTAGTAGAGCCGAATCCGGCATTTCATGTGTGCCACTAAATAGCTAAATGCCGAACCGCTGCTCGAGGCGGCGCACATGGCGGCAGGGTATAATTTGATTGTCATAGATAGCAATTTGGAGGTGCCCCATGAATGCCCCCGACGCGCTCCAAAACATCCGCTCAAAACACCCCGCTCTATATTTGGTTATCTATCTCTTTGCCGGCTGGGCATTGCTGGTTGTCGTCGCCCACGCTATAGCCTTTGGAGCAGAACTGTTAGTAGCCAGCTCGGACCAGCCCGCCGTCAAATGGGAAGCGACCGATGAGTGCACCGACGGAACCCGAACCGTTTACTACAACAGCCCGTCCCTCTACCAAGAGTTCAAGGTCAAGATAAAGGACTTCAAGATTGTCGATGCCGAACCGGGCTCTTTATTGACAATCGGAGCAACCGTCAACGCCGAGCAAGTCGAATACACGGACAGCCATGCGGCGTATCGTATCGACCTCAGCATCCTAGGCCGACCGTCACGCACCTGTCTGCTCGAATGCGATATACGCGGCACCACGTTGCACATGTCCGAAATACAGATGCGCCCGGGCAAAGGGTTCTCTTCTTGAGCAGTATACCCGCCTGCGCAGCTACTCCACCGGTTTGAAGATGGTGGACTGGCCGAAGACGCTGCGGATGAGGGCTTTGGCCTCGTCCTCGGTCTGCGGGATGCTCGGGGCTGCACCCTGATGGCCGAAGGGGCTGCCCGCACCGGGGTTGGACTCCCAGGGAGCTGCAGGAGCGCCCTCCTCTTTGGGGGCAGTTGCAGCGGACTTGGGCGCGGACGCCGCACCCGGCACGTCGAACGGAGGCAGATCGTCCCCGCTCGCAGCGACAGCGAAGCCGCCGACCATAGCGTCGTCGTAGGGCACCTGCTCGGATTCCCACGGCGCGGACTGCGCGACAGGCTGAGCCTTGGGGGCAGCCGAGCGCTCGGGCGCACGAGGTGCGGGCTCGGTCGGGAGCTTACCCGTGGCAGGAGCGCCGGCGGGGTTGTCGGAGCGTAGCCAGGGGGCTTTGCCCAGGTCAGACGACTTGGGCGCGGGCGAGGCGAGCTTGGACACGGGTGTCGGAGCAGCCGGTTTGGGCGCCGCGGGCTTAGGCGCCGACGGGGTCGACGCCGCTACCGATGTCGCTTGCTGCTGCGGCGCGCTGGCGCTCGAGGATGCAGGGGCCGCCGAGGACACGGGTTGCGGGTCCGCAGATGCCGCAGCCCGTGCAGATGGAGAATGCTCCTCATGTTGAGGAGCCGGCGTGCCACCCCCATCCAGGACATAGTCGACGGTACGACGACCGAAGACTGCGCAGACCGTCGGCAGGACCACCGATTGCGTATCGGCGCGACCGAGCATCTTAATGGCAAAAGTCGAACCCGCGGGGAACGAGACGGTGAGCTTGGAGCCGTCGTCGGCCGTGGCGCGGGCGTTGAGCAAAAGCCCCGCGTAGGAAGCCTGACGCGCCTTGACACGCTCGACAACCTCGGCCCATTTGCGCTGCAGCTCTCCGGCATCCTCGACCGCGGGCGTCTCGGCAGCACCGGCGGCGGCAACCTGGACGGCGTTGTTGGACTGGGGCTTAGGTGCCGGAGCGGTGGCAGGCGCGGGGGCCGCAACGGGCTGAGGCGCAGGCGCTGCAGGCTTGGAGGCTGACACGGACGCAGAACGGGGCGCAGGCTGGGCAGTCGGAACAGCAGCTCCGCGGTCCCAAGGCATGCCACCCTGGCGCGCGGACGTAGCAGCAGGGGCAGCGGATGCCGCCGGAGCGGCAGCACGGGCGCCCGAAATGAGCGTCGGCTGTTGGGCAGCAGCGGGTACGGATGCTGCAGGCGCGGCGGCCTGAGCAGCAGCCACGCTCGCCGGCACGGCGCCGTTGGCAACCATGGCCTCCAGGCGTGCCACGCGCTCGGCCAATGCCTCAATCGTTATATCAGCCTCGGGACGTGCCAGGCGCGTGCAGGCGATCTCGAGCACCAGGCGCACGTCGCTCGCGCCCCTCATCTCCAGTGCGGCATCGTCGAGCACTGTCAGCACACGGGCCAGGCGGTCGGCAGGATGCTCGCCAAAGGCAGCGGCCTCGGCAGCAAGCGCCTCGGCCTGCTCGGAGCCGCCCTCAAACAGCTCGGCACGGGCACCGGCAACGCAGGCAACGTACACGTCACGCACATGCGCCACCAGGTCGCGCGTCAGCTCCAGCAGGTCGTTTCCTTCCTCGACCTGCGCACGAATCAGTCCATAGAGCTCGGCAACATCGCGATCGGCAATGGCGCGGGAAAACTCGCCCAGAATCTGGTCCGAAACCTCGCCTAAAAGCGAGCGGGCGTCGTCCGCATGCACAGAACCGTTGCCAAAGACGCTCAGCTGCTCCAGCGTGGACAACGCGTCGCGCATGCCGCCCTTGGCATGGCGCGCCACGATAGCCAGCGCCTCGTCGTCGTAATCGAAGCCCTCCTGCTCGCACACGTATGCCAGGCGATGCTCAATATCCTCGTTGCCGATGCGATGGAAATCGAAACGCTGGCAGCGCGAGAGGATGGTCTCCAGAATCTTTTGCGGGTCGGTGGTGCACAGCACAAAGATCACGTGTGCCGGCGGCTCCTCGAGCGTCTTGAGCAGCGCGTTGAACGCCGCCGTCGTGAGCATGTGGACCTCGTCGATGATATAAATCTTGTACTTGCCGCGCACCGGGGCAAAGTTGACGGAGTTGATGATTTCCTCGCGCACATTGTCCACGCCCGTGCGGGAGGCGGCATCGAGCTCGTAGACATCGGGATGGTTGCCCTCGGCGATGAGCTCGCACTCCTCGCAAGTACCGTCGGGCATGCAGCCGCTTGCACCCTCGGCGCGCGCCGCCTCGGCATTGCGGCACAGCAGCGCCTTGGCCAGAATGCGCGCCATGGTGGTCTTGCCCGTGCCGCGCGGTCCGCAGAACAGGTAGGCGTGGGACAGGCGCCCCTCGGTGATGGCGTGCTCGAGCGTCGAGACGATATGCTGCTGGCCCACCACGGAGTCGAAGGTGAGCGGGCGATACTTTCGGTACAACGATTCCATGGGTGCTCCCCCGGGTATACTGAGTCTTGTTGCCGCGACGGCCATGCGGTCGCACGGCATACTGCATTCATAATAACCCGTACGGCGAGCCCGCCGCGATAGGAGTCCAAAGAGCATGGCAGACGCAGAGAGCAACCTCGTTCCCTCCGAAGCAGCCGACCAGGTCGAGGTCGCGCTCGAGGCGCAGGCAGCAGCCGACGACGGCATCCTGTACCTCAACGAGTATCAGTACGAAAACGACCTGGTCACCGACTTTGCGCGCCTGGTCGCCTCGCCCAGGCGCCGTGGCTCCCTGTACGTCGCCGCCGCGATTGCCGCGCTCATCGGCATCGGCATGCTGGCGGCCGGCGGCAACTGGATCAAGTTCGGCGTCGTGCTGATCGTGTTCGGCGCCTTTTTGGCCTGGTGGAGCAAGAACCTGCACCACACGCTCGCCCGCGACTTTATCGACGCCGTCGAGGCCGACGAGTCCATGGGTGGCCGCTATCGCCGCATCGCCGCCAACGAGGACGGCCTGATGGTTTGGGGCAAGAGCGGCAAGTCGCAGTTCTTCCCGTTTGACAAGCTCGACCACGTACTCGACGGCGAGCGCATCTTTGTGGCCATGTTCGCCGACCAGGGCGTGACGATCCCCAAGGACACCTTCGTCCGTGGCGATGCCGAGCAGTTTGGTTCCTTCCTCAAGGCGCGCATCAACAAAAAACTCCGCATCGAGACCAAACGCAAGAAGATGAAGGCCGAGAAGGCCGCCGCCGAGGCCAAGCAGGGCGACAAGCCCCAGGAGACCAAAGGCAAGCAGCGCAAGCAGAAGAAGAACAAGAAGAAGCGCTAAGACCAAACCAGACAGACAGCCTCGCATCCCGCTATCCTCCCCATGCACCCGAGCGTGCTACACTAGCAGCATCTATGCCACCGCGAACGGCTCGGCTCCGCGCCCGCCACTCGCAAACGAACTTTAAACGCACGAGGGTTGGCCATGCCGCTTTTCTCGCAACATACCGCCCGGTTCTCGCCGGACGTTCCTTTGGAGGGCACCAGCTCTCGCGAGCTGCTCAAGCGGTACCAGCCGCTCGAGACACTTGCGACCGGCGGTTTTGGCTCCATCGAGATTTGCCGCGACACGCACCTGCGCCGCCGCGTCGCCATTAAGCGCATCCCCCTTATCAACGGCGCCGGCATGCCCGCCAGCGACATCATGGATGTCCTGCGCGAGGCGCACACTGCCGCCATGCTTCAACATCCCAATATCGTGCAGGTCATCGACTTTACGCATGACACCGCCTATGCCTACCTGGTCATGGAGTATGTCGACGGTATGTCACTGGCCGAGTTTTTGCATCGCGTGGACGGCCACTCGCTCACCTTTGACGAGGCCGCGGCCATTGCCGATGCCCTGGGCCAGGCGCTCACCTTCGCCCATAGTAATGGCGTACTCCACCTGGACATTAAGCCCGCCAACGTGCTCATCGACCACTCGGGCAATGTAAAGCTCACCGACTTTGGCATGGCGCGACTGTCGTCCGCCGGTGGCTTTGGCGGCTCGCGCGGCGGCACCATCGGCTACATGCCGCCCGAGCAGCTCGATATCGAGACCGGCACGGTCGACGAACGCGCTGATGTCTTTGCCCTTGCCTGCGTTATCTATGAGGGCTTGTGCGGCAGCGCACCCTTTATGGCGGCCACGCCCGCCGACTCGCTCGACCGCATCATCGGCGGCGCCACCTATCCCAGCGAGCTGATACCACACTTTCCCCCGGGAGCCGAGGCTGCGCTCATGAGCGCGCTCTCCCCCATGCCGCAGGACCGCCCCAACAGCATCGAGGCATTTTGCGACCAGCTCCTTGCCGGTCTGGGCAGCGTGCGCGAAGGCCGTCGCAGCCTGGAGCAAATGGTTGGCGAGCTTTCGGATGACGAGCAGGAGCTCGACGATATCGAGCCGTCGCACTACGAGGACGACGCCATCGAGGTCGACCCCGCACTCGGCTGGGCGGGCACGCGCTGGAGCCATGCGCGCGACTACACCATGCGCGCTATCTCGGCGCTAACGTGCGGCACCTTTAGCTTTTTGCTGATGCAGACGGCCGGGGTCGCGGCGCTTCCCGGCCTGGTCATTGCGGCTATCGCGATCGGAGCGGCGGCTGGCCTGGCCCCCCAGATCGGCTCGGCCATCTCGGCTGTGGGCTTTTTGGTGCTCATGGCAAACGCCACCATGCAGGCGCAGGGTATCCTGTCGATGTTGCCCGTCGCGGTGATCTTTGCCGCCGCCATGTCCGGTTGGTGGATCGCCTGGGGTCGCACCGAGGCTGCCGCGAGCGCCGCGCTCACCTGTGCACTCGCGCTTGGCTGTCTGACCGGCAATACCTTCCTGGCAGCTGGGGTCGCCGCCGGCGTCGCGTCATTTTGGCTCGGCCCGGCAAGCGCCGCCGCGGCAACGGGCATGGGCGCGCTTTTTGCCCGTCTGGCCACGGTCGCGCTTTCAGCCGGAGGCGTGCTGGGGCTCGGTAACGTTGCCGCAGCGCTGGGAGACCCGCTCCTTTGGGCTGCCTTTGTGCTGGTCGTGGCAACTGCCGCGGCGTCATCTGCGCTGCTCAATGCCCATGCCAAGCGTGCCGATCAGGGCTCAAACCTTGCCGCAATCGCCGCCATCATTGCCACCGGCATCGGCTGCTCAGCGGCGTCCTGTCTTGCACACCATATGGAAATTGCCAGCCTTGCAGCCGCGGTCGTCGCCAAGGCGGCGGTTGCGGGAACCCTATCCTCTATAATCGTTGGAATATGCCTATATTTGCTCGGATACCAAAGAACCTATACGGAGAGTGATCTTTCGTGAACTTCCTGAACATCTTCGAGGACCACGTGGCCGGCATCTTCGGTGCCACCCGTGCCCCGTTCTCCTTTAAGAAGCTTGCCAAGCAGGCCGCTCGCGACATGGAGGATCGGACTCTGGTGATCAACGGCGTCAACACGGCGCCGGCACTCTATACCATCCTTATCGCCGCCGACGACGAACCCATGCTCGCCCCGTTCTACCCCGAGCTTTCGCGCGAGGTCCGCGAGTTTGTGAAGGCGCAGGCCGAAAAG
>WGSQ01000049.1 GCA_014871605.1 Collinsella sp.
CGAGCACGTTTACAAACCCGTTTACATATACCGTGCTCCAGCTGGCGTAACAGCTGGGAAACAACGTAGTCTCAAGCGGACCCCCGTCGGTGTAGATCGTAGGAAAGCCACCGGTGAAGGTGATGGACTCGCAGTCGAGCCACAAAAAGGTTTTTTGCCCGCTGTGCTCCTCGTTGGGAATGCCATCGGCGGCAATTACCACATCGACGCCCGTATCGGCCAGGCGCTCGACAAGCCGCTCGGCAGCAGCACGATCGGTATAGGTAAAGCCGTCAAGGTAGATAACATCGTAGCCGTTGAGCTGGTCAAACGAGTAACTGTCGAGCGGCGCCGTGGAGGCCTCCTCAAAGATAGGGAACTGCCGGGCAATCGCGGCAGCGCCCGAGCCGATGGCGAGCCCGCGATAGGCGGCGATTACGCCAAACGTTGCCGGCGTATCCATGTGGTAGAGACGGTATGTCCCCTGAACGGCGACAAGCTCGTAGCCAATGGCTTTTGCCGCCTGGTCGATCTGGGCATCCGTCCATTCAACCTGGCTGGGGATGTTCTTGGTGCTCAAAAGCACCGTGTCGTCACCAAGTTCCATCGAGCGATCGAAGACGTAGTCGAACGACCCTTCCGCAAGTGCCTGGTTGATCTGCGTGTAGTTGTACGAGGTCGACGAGAGCTGGTCGGTAAACCCCTGACTCGTGGCGATGCGCTCGGGCATGCCTGTCACCAGATAGGAGACTTCGGCATCGAAAAAGTCCTCCCCCACCAGCCCCAGGCGCTGCGTACATACCGCCTTCGCCTGATCGATCAGGGCGCGATCCATATGCGACTGCAAGCGCTCCACCGGATCGGAGCGCACAAGGGTGCCATAGATCAGATTGAACGAGGGGGCGGCGTCTGCAAGCAGCAGTAGACACACGACAACGACGATACCCGTCTTGAGCGATCTCCAGAGCGCAAACGAGAACAGGCAAAAGAGCGCCGCAAGCGCAAGGACGCGCGCGACCCCGATATTCGCCCCGTCTGTGATAAGGTCGATGACCGGGCATGCCGCCTGAGAGGATACGAGCACGACGACGCATGCGGACCAAAAGCCGGGCATGGCGCGCCTACGGGCACACACAATACCGAACAGCGCCAGCGCGACCATTCCCAGCCCCGCATACGCCGCGGAAGTGTCGCTCGTACGGGCAAGGGGATTGAGCAGGCAAGACAAGCTCTGCGCGGCACTCGATACCAGCTGGGGCGTCTCGAGCGACGAGGTGTCGCCCACAAGCGAAGGCACGAACCATACGCCCGCACACAAAACACCGCACGCCAGCGCGCACAGCACGCGCACGCCCCGGGCCCAACGACGGCATATAATCCCCTCGATTGCCAGGTAAACAGCAAAGCACAGCACTATCAGCGCGGCAAGCGTAACATCGCACAGCACGAGCGCGCAGGCTGCCGCCGCGATGACGGCAAGCTTGCGTGGGCGGCCCCGATCGAGATAGGAGTAGGCGCACCACAGCAGCACGGGCAGTATGCACAGCGCGCACGCTCGGGGAATATCACCGTCGACGAACAGCGTAGAGAGGTTGATCGGCATCAAAAACCACAGCGGACCCAAAACCAGGCCAAGCCATCCGCGATGCAGACGCATGCCGATAACAAGCCACGACAGGCAACCGATTACGAACAGGGTGACGCAAAACGGCACGAACGCATGTATCCCATCACCTGCGAGCGCAGCCACTGCCGTGTAGGCATAGGCGGAAAGTGGCCCCGCATAACGCAGAGGCTGGACACCGTTGTACTGCAGCAGGTCGATCTGGGGCCACCAGATACCGCGTTGGATCTGGCGCAGCAGCTCCTCACTTCGATAGATGTATCCCAATGCCTGGCCACCGAGGGGATATACCCCGTTATCCGCCACAAGCGTCCACAGCACAACGCCGGCAGCGGCAATCAGGGCTGCCGCGACCGCGGTAAACGCACGGGGTCGACGCTCGGGCAGCAACAGGACACCGCGCCACTCGTCGGGCATCCTCATGAAAGCTCTCCCAGCAGGCGATCAAATACCGCCCCAGCGTCGTCCAGGGCGACCGTACCGTCGCCCTGAGGCTCCGCGACGAGCTCGTCGCTGTAATCGATCACGAAGCTGCGCGTGGGCGTCTCGCTGCCCTCAAACTCAAGCAGCACCGCATCGAACTCGGAAACCACCTGCCGTAGACGCGCGCCGAACACCTCCACGAGGCTCTCAAGCGACGGCACCACCGTGTCAAAGGGCGCAATTTCGTTGACCGTCTGGTTTTGGTAGGGTGCGAACACCGCGTCGATAGCATGCTCGTATACGCCAAACGGCACGAGCTCGGACGAAAGCAGCCCGATCTTTGCACAGAACTCCCAGGTGTGCGGATGCAACTCGCCGCGCTCGCCATCAAAGATTACCCAGTGGCTCGCGTTGAGATATGTCTTAAAGCGGTAGATTCGTTTCATAACCCACGTGCCCCTTCGTTATTGCACGGTTGTGTCGTCGCCCACGCCGAGCTTGCGCGACAGGTCGCTCCAGGCGAGTTCCTCGCCCTCGCGCTGCACGTGCGTCCCCAAGGCCTGCGGGCAGTCACTTACCAAGGAAAGCGCATACTCGGCAGCCTGCAGCTCGGCACCTATAAAGACCAGCAACAGCACGCCCTCTTTGGCAAAGCGCACGACCGAACGGTCGAGCACTCCCTGCGCCCGGGCCAAAAAGGCATCCCGTGCCAAGGGTGACTCAAGCACAAATGACACCAGCGTCGCAGGCAGCTCGCCGGCGGGCCCGAGCTTTTCTATAAGCACCGGGGCCTGCGACAGCGCAAAAAGCGAATGTGCGGTATCGAACGGCGTGCGTCCCATAAGGTCGTCGTTGAGGCGCTCGACGGTACAGCGAAGCTCCCGGTTGTCACGCTCGACTTCAGCGGTGCGGCGACAGACGGCATCGTTTCGAAGCGACATACCCACGCAGGCGATCACGGACAGCACGAGCAGCACGGCGATGGTGACGCCCACGGTGACGCGTGCTGCAAGATAGGCGTTTTGGTCGATCACGACCTGCTTGCCCGTAAGAAAACACAGGCGGTAGGTGGTCTTGCCGTACGAAAACACGGTGCCCGAGGCGATATAGGCGCTGCCGTCGATCTGGATAATGGCATGGTCGACAACGCCTTCACTAAGGCCCGATATAAAAGCAGAGGCCGAAGACGTGCTGTAGTAAGTCTTGCTCGAAAAACCCCGGTAGCGGCCGCTGGCGTCGACGTCTTTGACAAAGACCAGACTGTTGCCCTTGGATAGCGTCCAGTACTGCGATGCCGAGCCCGTTATCGAGCCGAGTACCTTGTCGACAATGTCCTCGTCGTCTCGACCCGGCTCGCGCACGATCTGGCCCACCGCGAGCTCAACATACTGGTCTTGTTGGGTGGCAAAGATCTCGAGCAGGCCGTCCTCGTAGCGCGCAAGCTGATACCACACCGACACGGCGGCGGCCAGCGCGACAGCCATCGCCACGATGGCGACAAGCCCCGTCGACGGGCGGGCGCGTTTCTTGGTTGCCGAAAGCACCGTTACAGCTCCTTAGAATCGTCGTTAACATATGCACGCAGCTCCCGCACGCGCCCAAGCGGCCGGGACAGGTCGCCCGCGACCACCTTGGTCACCGCATCGCGCTCCTCGGTGAGCGTCGCCGTCTTCCAGGCGCTATCGGTTCCGATGCTGTTTACGATGCCCGCCAGGCGAATAAAAAACACCGCCAGGTTAAACAGGGGCAAAAGCGGAACAACCCACCATTGACGGGCATAGTAACGACGGAGGCCATCAAAAGGCCGTAAAAACGAGACGACGGCGGCGTAGTAGAGGTAGCCACACGCTACATAGAGCACATAGATCGCCAGCACCGCCCCCAGCACCGCCAGCGCCGAATAACCCACGGCGAGCAGACAGATCAGGGCGATATACCAGATCATGCGCGGAAACGCAAAGGTATGGTCATAGAGCAGGGTGTTCACATTGACATCGCGAAGTGCGCCACGCAGCGATAGGTCCTCGCCGCCAAACATGTGCGCCACCTCCAAGCTGCCGCGCTGCCAACGCTGCCGCTGCGTATAGAGTTTGTCGACGCTCTCGATGGGGTCGACGAAAAAGATCGCGTTCTCGCACACATGCAGACGCTCATGATGCAGACAGCGCATCTGAAAGGTAATCTGTGTATCCTCGCAGATGGTGTCGGTGTTGTAGAGCCACGAGGACAGCACCGCATTGCTGCGAAACGCCGTGAACGCGCCCGAGAGCGAATAGATAAAGTTGATCTCGGAGGCAAAGTTGCGCCCCGCCAAAAAGGCCTGGGCATATTCCACAAACTCCATGCGCCGCAACAACCTGCTAGGCCCGGGGCGGTATGCCTCCACCAGGTCGGGGCTCGTCATGATGACGCCGGTAACCACATCGATGGTGGAATCGGACTCAAAGCGCGCGACGAGGTTCTCCAGCGCATGGGGCTCCAGCACGCCGTCCGAATCGATATGGACGATATATTTGGCCCGGCTGTTAAACAGGCCCAGATTAAGCGCGCGCGACTTACCCTGCGCCGCGTCCATCCACTGCATAACAAGCTCGGGATGCTTTTTTTGGCAGCGCGCGTACACGCCAAACGAGTCGTCTTGGCTGTTGTTATTGATCAGATAGAGCTGGATGCTCGATAGCGGGTAAGTGCCCTGCGCCACCGAATCGATACAGGCCTCGAGCGTATCGGCGGAGTTATACACAGGCACCAGTAGCGTGATGGCCGGCGCGATAGAAAGATTGCGGGCGGATGCCTGCAGGCGTCGCGCATGTCTTTTGCGGCGCACCAGCAAAAGGCAGCTGCCGAGCGCAGGCACGATCTCCATGATGATGGGTATGATGATCCAGGCGGCCCAAAAGATAAAGCTGCCGCCGATGCGCGCGACCAGTTTAGCTATCGCGCTCATAGGCAAACCTCCCCACCTTCATGCGCACGATCTGTGGCTTGGTGAAAACGTAGAAATATAGCACGACGGTAAACGCGTAAAAGACGATGCGGCCCACCAGCGAGTGTGCGATGTAGTACCACTGCGTCCCACCAATATGGATGATCTCGGCGATAAGGATGATACGCACCACGTTGGCAAGGACGATTGCGAGCACGCCGAGGGCACCGACGATCAGACGCTCCGAGCGCCGGTAGACATCGAAAAATGCCAGCAGCGAGACAAAGGCCATAATCTCAACGATGCCCGAGCACTCAAAGTCAATCTTGAGCGTCATGGCGCCGGCCGCAGAGTCGATAAAGATCACGCCGTATTTAAAGTAGGCCTCGAAGGTTGCCGTAAGCTTGCCGAAGAGCCCCGCAAGGGCGGCGACGCTTTGGGCGAGTGGCTGCATGGCCCACGGACGAACTAACATCATGAGCACGATAAACAGCCCCACCGAGCCCAGCAGAAAGCGCCAGAACTTAAGCCCGGCTCGTTTGAGCACGTGCAGGCCATACAGCCAGGGGACGATAAAGAGCGCGGCCACGATCTGCGTCACGCGCGCGCCTCCCCGTCCTCGGTATGCACGGGCAGGCCGCCATCGGCATCGCCTTTCGCTCCCCGCTTGCGGCGGCGGTAGCAGCAGACGCCGGCAACGCTCGCCACGCACAGGCCGATCCCCACAAACGGTGCCGTGGAGACGCCGGCGGTCGTTACCCACTGCTGACCCAGGCGCCCGTACTGGGCCTCGAAGACCTTGATGTCGTTGGGGTCGATGGAGACCGTGTCCTTGGATTGGCCCCAGCCGGTATGGAGGTTTTTGGCAAGCGTGGGGATATCGATCTCCCACTCCATCTCATTCTGCCCCTCCGAGACAGTGATCGTCGCCTTGCCGTAGATTACATCGTCTGCCTTGAGATCATTGATGTTCTTGGATGTCGCGTTCACCGTGGTCGAGGTGAGGTAGAACTCGTAGGTGCCGTCGCCAAGCCCCGAGAGCTTGGGATTCCAATCGATGTTGCCGTTCGCATCGACCGCAATAAAGCGCGGCGTGAGCATAAGGTCGTTATCGTTGTTGATACGAATCGACACCGCCGAGCTAAACTCCCCGCCCGCCTCGGCAAGATGCGCAGACATGTTGGTCACCGCATGGCCGTAAAGCTTTTGCTGGGTGCTGTCGGCATAAAGCGCACCGCGTGCATCGACGGTGTGCTCACCGGTGCCCGCCGTGGCATATTGAATGGTGGAATGGGGGTATCCGTCCCAGTCGTCGTAACTGCCGTCGTAGACGATTCCGTCGAAGGTCTTGCCGCCATCGTCGCCTTTAAGATTGGCGACGCCGGTGATGGAGGGATCGACCTGGTACAGGCCAAAGTCGATGGTCTTACTATAGTCACCCAGGGCAGAAGCCGGAATGGCAACCTCCCATTTGTGAGGCGTTTGAGCCCAGGAGTAGTTGTTGCACGCCACCGTAGCGCCGTCCACGCCCGACACCGCCGGGCCGCGCCCCAGCTGCACCAGGGTCTGGTTGCCCAGGTCGGTGGTGATGGCATATTGCCCGTTGTTGTTGGGACCGGCGCCCGCCATGGCACCGGGATCATCAGCATTGGACTCAAAATACAGGTAGACCCAGTCGCCGTCCCAAACCATAGCGACCTTGTTGACGGTATCCCAACCCTTGGGGTTGCCGCTGGCATCAAGGTCTTTGATGTCGTATTTGGCGACACCGTCCCAATCCGAAAAATCGCCGTCGATCTTGATGCCGGCGTAAGCCGAGGAACCCGTATCCGGATCGGACGTATCGGTCGAGCCGGCATCGCCGGAGCCGCCAGGTTCCGTTCCCGAGCCCGAATCGGTGCTGCCACCCGGGTTACCGGTGTCGCCCGTGTCGCCCGAGCCGGTATAGGTGGCGCCGCCCATCTGGGCGCTCGTAAGCGTGACAACGCCAAACGAGGCGGTAAAGCTATCGTTGGCAAAAAAACTCGCGGGGACGCTCACCGTCACGGTGCCGCCCGATGCGCTCACCTGGCCGCCGGCGACATCGCTATACCACGAATTGACGACCTTGTAGGTGCCGCCCCACGTGGTAAGGATAAGGGCATCTTGCGGAGCATGCTGCTGGCCATCTCCATAGGCAAGGCGTATATCGCGCTGCCCGAGCGACGAAGGATCGCCCGAGACAGTAAAGGTAAACACGTAGTTGTCGCCCGATTTGATGCCGGACCAATCGCTCACCTGACTGTCGGAGACGGCCAATGCCGATATCGCGCGCACGGCGGGCGAGAAAGAGTACGACGCCATGGTCACAATCATCGTAGCGGCCGCAGCACGCTTGATAAACGACGTGATCTTGATACGTTTCATGCGTCCATCTACTCCTTCTTGTTTAAACATCACGGGATATTATATTTAGACAACCTCGTACGTAAACGTTTTCACGAACATCTTGCAGACTTTACAAAGCTCGCGCACGTCCCATAAAAAGCGAGGGAAGGCGCGCGTCCTCCCCTCGTTACAGGCACTATGCAGCCGCTCGCCTACATCAGGCGCAGGCTGACGTCCTTGAGCTGGGCGCCAGAAACGGCGCTCGGGGCGCCCGACATAAGGTCGGAGCCGCTGGCCGTCTTGGGGAATGCCATGACGTCGCGGATGGAGTCGGAGCCGGTGAGCAGCATGCACACGCGATCCAGGCCCAGGGCGAAGCCGCCCATCGGGGGCGCACCAAACTTGAGGGCCTCCATGAGGAAGCCGAACTGCGACTCGGCACGCTCCTCGGTAAAGCCCAGGAGCTTGAGCATAGACATCTGCATCTCGGCGTTGTGGATACGCATACCGCCGCCACCGGCCTCAAAGCCGTCCATGACAAAGTCGTAGGTGCAGGAGCCGGCTGCCAGCGGGTCGGCCTCGATCTTGGCGATGTCGGTCTCGGTCGGCAGGGTAAAGGGCTGATGCTCGGCTGCATAGGCCTTGCGGTCCTCGTCCCAGTGGAACAGCGGGAAGTTGACGACCCACAGGAAGTCGTGACCCTCGCGCTTGATCTCGAGCGCATTGGCCATGTGGGAACGCATGCCGCCCAGGATCTCGTCGGAGAGCAGGCGCGGGCCGGCGGCGAACATCACGAGGTCGCCGGGCTCGACGTCCATGCGCTCGCGCAGGGCCGCCATCTCCTCGTCCGAGAAGAACTTGACGATGGGGCTGTTGATGGAGCCGTCCTCACGGAAGGCGATCCAGGCCAGGCCCTTGGCGCCAAACGTGGAGGCCACGCCGGCGAGCTTATCGATCTTGGCACGGGCCCAGGCACCGGCGCCCTTGGCGTTGATGGCCTTGACGACGGAACCCTCCTCGTTCGCGGCGGTCGCAAAGACCTTGAACTTGGAATTGGCAAAGATATCGGTCAGGTCGACCAGGTGCATGCCATAGCGGGTATCGGGCTTGTCGGAGCCATAGGTGTCCATGGCCTCCCAGTAGTCCATGCGACGCAGCGGCGTGGGCATCTCAACACCCATACGGCCGAAGGCATCGGACAGGACCTCTTCGAGTGCGCTCATGACATCGTTCTGGTCCACGAAGGACATCTCGATATCGACCTGGGTGAACTCGGGCTGACGGTCGGCACGCAGGTCCTCGTCGCGGAAGCACTTGGCGACCTGGTAGTAGCGCTCGACGCCACCGACCATGAGCAGCTGCTTCAGGAGCTGCGGGGACTGCGGCAGAGCGTAGAAGTTGCCCGGCTGGATGCGGCTGGGAACGATGAAGTCGCGAGCGCCCTCGGGCGTGGACTTGAACAGGGAGGGCGTCTCGACCTCCATGAACTCACGGTTGTGCAGCGCCTCGCGAATGGCAAAGGTGAAGTCGGAGCGCAGACGCAGGTTGGCCATCATCTCGGGACGACGGAGGTCCAGATAGCGATAGCGCAGACGGGTGTCCTCGCTGGTCTCGATGCCGTCCTCGATCTGGAAAGGCGGGGTGACAGACGTGTTGAGTACCTCAGCGTGGTCGGTCAGGACCTCGATCTCGCCGGTCGCGAGCTTGGCGTTGGTGGTCTCCTCGCCACGGGCGCGCACGACGCCGTGAATCTTGATGGGCCACTCGGGACGCATGGTCTCGGCGATCTTAAAGGCATCGCCGTCGGAGTGCTCGGGGTCGAAGGTGAGCTGCGTGATGCCCTCGCGGTCGCGAAGGTCGCAAAAGATTAGGCCGCCGTGGTCGCGGCGACGGCTCACCCAACCGGTGAGGGTGACCTCTTCGCCCACGTTCTCGCGGCGAAGCTCGCCGCAAGTACGGGTGTGCATGGAATGCTCGTCGATGGGACGGGTCTGGCTCATACCAGTGATCCTCCTTTATGGATCTGTGCCGCCCCGTGTCGTTCCGGGCGGCGTCGTACAGATTCGCCCGGCCTGCGTAAACCGCGCAGCCGGACATGGCGTTCTATCTTATCGCACCCGCGTCGTTGTACCGCGAAAAAGTAGCTCTTGCCCAAAGACTTGACGGAGACGAAACAATTGACCCGCCGCGACCATCGCTGAGGCGCACCGCGTGCGACAATGTGCCCCAATACCACTGCACTCGGAAAGGCCCAACATGTCTGCACGCCTCATCGTTATGGATATCGACTCCACCCTCATCAACCAGGAGGTTATCGACTTGTTGGGCGAGGAGGCAGACGTGGGCGAGCAAGTTGCACGGATCACCGAACGCGCGATGCGCGGAGAGCTCGACTTTAAGCAGGCACTCGAGGAGCGCGTGGGACTGCTCGCCGGCTTAGACGAGAGCGTGTTCGAGCGCACCTTTGAGCGCGTGACGTTTACCCCCGGCGCGCTGGAGCTTGTACGCTCGGCGCACAGCAAGGGCTGGAAGGTCGGCGTGGTGAGCGGCGGCTTCCACGAGGTCGCCGATAAGATCGTGGCCGCCGCGGGCATCGATTTTTGCCTGGCAAACCGCCTGGAGGTCGTAGACGGCAAGCTCACCGGTAAGCTGGCGGCAGATATTGTGACCAAGGAGTCCAAGCTCATCCAGCTGCTGGACTGGGCCGTTGAGTGCGGTGTCGATATGGCCCACACCGTCGCGATCGGCGACGGCGCCAATGACATCCCCATGATTCAGGCCGCGGGCACCGGCATCGCCTTTTGCGCCAAGCCCAAGACGCGCGAGGCCGCCCCGTTTGCCGTCGACGAGCGTAACCTGATGCTCGCCATGGATATCATCCTGCGCGACTAGGCGATTCACCGAGTCGATCCATCTAGTCGATCCAGCTAACAACAGAATCGAATCCTCTATGTCTAGTTTCCGAACAATTTTATTCTAATGTTCGGAAACTGCCTCTCGAGTGCTAGACTCTGCACCGTCGAAGGGAACATATATGGATAAGCGAGATCTTGAGCAGTTGCTGAGCGATGTTGCCAGCGGAAGCGTTGCACCTGCCGCCGCCCTCACACGCATCCAGACGGCGCCGACGACCGACCTGGGCTTTGCGCAGCTCGATCTTTCACGCGGAGTACGCCAGGGAGCCGGCGAGGTTGTCTACGGCGCCGGTAAAACCGCGGAGCAGATTGCCGCCATTATCGAGGCGCTGCGCGATGCCGGCCAGGAGCGCATCCTGGTCACGCGTCTGGACGCAAAAAAGGCAGCCCGCGCCTCGGAGCTTCTTGGCGCCGACATCGACCTGGGATATGTCCCGGACGTGCAGCTCGCCCTGGTGGGCGGCAAGACCTCCCCCACCGGCAACGGACGCATCGTCGTCGCCTGCGCCGGCACGAGCGACCTGCCCGTCGCCGAGGAGGCCGCATTGACGGCCGAGTTCTATGGCAACGAGGTCGACCGCCTCTACGACGTGGGCGTCGCCGGCCTGCACCGCCTGCTCGCGCATGCCGAGGAACTTGCCCAGGCGCAGGTGGTCATCGCCATCGCCGGCATGGAAGGCGCCCTGGCGAGCGTTATCGGCGGCCTGGTGAGCTGTCCGGTCATCGCCGTTCCCACCAGCGTCGGATATGGTGCGAGTTTTGGTGGCGTGGCCGCACTGCTCGCCATGCTCAACTCCTGCGCCAGCGGCGTTTCGGTCGTAAATATCGACAACGGCTTTGGCGCCGCCTACCAAGCAAGTCTTATCAATCATCTGAGCGCCGGCACGCCCTGCGCCCGCTAAGGAGCATTCCATGTCAAACCATCAGCACACGCTTATCATCGACGGCACCTCAGGCATCAGCGGCGACATGACCGTCGCGGCCCTGCTCGACCTGGGCGCCAGCGAGGAGCACCTGCGCGAGCAGCTCGCCACGCTGCCAGTCGACGGCTTTACGATCGCCGTGACGCGCGTCAACAAGCATGGCATCGATGCCTGCGACTTCGACGTGCAGCTTGCAGAAGAGCTCGAGAACCACGATCACGATATGGCCTGGCTCTACGGCAACGAAGCTGCTGCCGAGCACGAGCACGAGCACGAGCACGAGCACCATCACTGCCATGAGCATGAGCACCGTCACGAGCATGACCACGACCATGACCATCACCACGCCCACCACCATCACCACCGCTCTTTGGCGGACGTCACCGCCATCATCGATGGATCGCAGCTGAGCGACGGCGCCAAGCGTCGGGCGCTTGCCATCTTCGCCGCGCTTGCCGCCGCCGAGGCCACGGCCCGCGGCAAAGCTC
>WGSQ01000005.1 GCA_014871605.1 Collinsella sp.
ATTCCCGACCCCACGCAGCCTGCTGCCCCGGTGGTCGAGAGCGATCAGGCCGCCGAGGTCGCAAGCCTCGATAACGCGCTCAACAACCCCGATTTTACGTCGGTGTTTGCGCCCATCGATCCGCAGGCCAGCCGCAAGAAGATGGCCAAGCAGGCCGGTGTCGAGCCCGTCATCCTTATGGAGCATGTCACCAAGATCTATCCGGCACAGCCCAACAAGCCTGCACTCGACGACATCAACATCGAGATCTATCCGGGCGAGTTCGTCTTCCTGGTCGGTCACTCCGGCTCGGGTAAGACCACGCTGCTGTCGACGCTCAACCGCGACGTCAAGCCGACGAGCGGCCGCATCCTGGTTGCCGGTCAGGACCTCATGAAGATCAAGAACCGCAAGGTTCCGTTCCTGCGCCGCCAGATTGGCGCCGTGTTCCAGGACTTTAAGCTTCTGCCGCAAAAGACCGCCTACGAAAACGTGGCGTTTGCCCTGCAGTGCATCGGCAAGCCCAAGGGCGTCATTCGCAGCCAGGTGCCCGAGGTGCTGCGCCTGGTCGGTCTGGCCGATCAGATGGACTCGCTGCCCGACCAGCTTTCCGGTGGCGAGCAGCAGCGCGTTGCCGTCGCCCGTGCTATGGTCAACCGTCCGCCGCTGCTGATCTGCGACGAGCCCACGGGCAACCTCGACCCGGCGATCTCGCTGGGCATCATGAAGCTGCTTGAGCGTATTAACCGCACCGGCACCACCGTGATCGTCGCCACGCACGACCGCGAGATGGTCGATAGCATGCACCGTCGCGTGATCGCCCTCGAGGGCGGCCACGTCATCCGCGACCAGGAGAGGGGAGGTTACGGCAACTATGGCACCAACTAACGTGGGCTACTCCTTCAAAGAGGCAATCAGCCACTTCTTCCGTAACTGGACTACCTCGCTCGGCGCCGTCATCACGATCTTCCTTTCGCTGTTTATCATCGGCCTGTTCATCATGGGCTCTGCGATGCTGAACTCCGTGATCGGCACCGTCGAGGATCAGGTTGTCATCAACGCGTTCATTAGCGATGACGCCGATCAGGCCGATGTTCAGGCTTTTGAGGCCGAG
The DNA here is from genome assembly GCA_014871605.1 of Collinsella sp. Lineage (GTDB taxonomy): Bacteria > Actinomycetota > Coriobacteriia > Coriobacteriales > Coriobacteriaceae > Collinsella. The sequence goes on from WGSQ01000005.1 coordinate 1,094, forward strand.
CTTAAGACATGGAATAACGTCAAGTCCGTGACCTATAAGGACAAGGACGACGCGCTGGCCGAGTATACGAGCAAGATGTCGGGCAACGCCGACGCCACCATGAGCGCGCTCGATGGCCAGAACCCGCTGCCGGCTTCCTTCGCTATTGAGATGGACGATCCGTCCAAGGTCGAGAGCACGGCAAAGAAGCTCAAGAAGGATGCCGATTTCCAGAAGATCGCGGATGACGGCGACGTCAACGCGAGCGTGCTGTACGGCCAGGAGGAAGTGAGCCGCCTGTTCCAGGTGACCAACTACATCCGCATCGCCGCCGTGGTGCTCGTTGGTCTTCTGACCTTTATCGCATTCATCTTCATCAACAACACGATTCGCCTGTCCATCACGGCGCGTCGTCGTGAGATTGCGATTATGCGTCTGGTCGGCGCCAGCAACGGCTTCATTCGTGGCCCGTTTATCACCGAGGGCGTGCTGCAGGCCATTTTGGGCTCGCTGCTTTCCATCGGCGTTCTGGAGCTGCTGCGCAATCTGATGATTCCGCGTCTGCAGGAGAGCATCGGCTGGATGTCGTTTGCCCTGCCGATGCAGTACTACCTGGTGACCTATGCTGCGCTGATTCTGGTCGGCGTGATTATCGGTCTCTTTGGTTCTGCCATCGCCATGCGCCGCTACCTGCGCGTGTAGGCATGCTTGGAATTCATCCCTTCCAACGGGTCGTCTCTTATGGGGCGGCCCGTTTTTTGATCCCTAGGGGACGGCAGGAAAGCGAATCATTTGGGTAGACTCTTTGGAGTTCGCAATCGATAGTTAGGAGGCGCCATGGGGCGCAATAACAAGCATAAGCGTGGAGCTCGCAATCAGCGCGGGCCGGTGCGCAGCGAACGCCGTCCGAGCCTGACCGGGCGCGTGCAGCTCCATGAGCATAGCGCCTACGTTGTAACCGAAAACGGCGACTACAAGGTCATGGGCCGCGGTAAGCGCGAGATCATGGATGGCGATACCGTTGCCGTGAGCATTAAGAACAGCCCGCACGGTGAGCGGCGCGCCGTGATCGAAAGCGTGGTTGAGCGTGCAGCCATAAGCGTGGTGGGCACGTACCAGACCGCTGGTCCGCTCGGTGTGATCGAGCCGCTCGATTCGCGTCTGAAGGCCGACTTCTTCATTCTGCCCGAGGATACCTCGGCGGATCGTCTGGGTGTCCACCCGGGTGATGCTGTTGTCGCGCGCATTTTGACCTACCCGACGCGCCTGGAATCGGGTACCGTGACGATCGAGCGCCGCATTGGCGAAGATGACGCGCCCGATTTGGGCGTTCAATATGTGATGGCGCGTTACGGCTATACCGATAGCTATCCCGAGGCCGCGCTGGACGAGGCCGAGGGGCTTTCGCTCGATGTGTCCGCGGCGCTTAAGGACCCGCTCCGCCGCGATCTGCGCGACCGCTTTGTCATCACGATCGACCCGGTCGACGCGCGCGACTTTGACGATGCCATTTCGTTGGAGCGCACGCCCGAGGGTGGCTACAAGCTGGGTGTGCATATCGCCGACGTTTCACACTATGTGGCTTGGGACGGGCATATCGATCTTGAGGCTCGCCATCGTACGACATCGGTGTATCTGGCCGATCGCGTGCTTCCCATGCTGCCCGAACGCCTGTCCAATGACCTGTGCTCGCTTCGCCCTGACGAGGACCGTCTTGCGTTTACCGTTGACATTGAGCTCGATGCACAGGGTCGCGTGCGGCATTACGATCCGTATCCCAGCGTGATTCGCTCGCGTGTGCGTATGGACTATGACGGCGCCGAGGCGCTGCTGGTGCGTGCCGGCGCGGTTGAGTATTCGGTGCTGGAGGGTGCAGCCGAGGATGTTGCGGCTGCCGAGACCTCGCGCGAGGAAGCGCTTGAGCGCGGTCTTGCGTGCGAGGAGGCCGCCCGCGGCTACAACATCGACCTCGGCGATTTCCTTGTCGCCGCTAACGAACTCGCCGAACTTCGCCGTCGTATTCGTCGCGCCCGCGGCTCAGTCGATTTTGACACAGCCGAGATTCGCGCTCTATTGGATGAGGACGGAGTGCCCGTGCAGATTGTGGCGCGTGAGCGTTCGTGTGCCACGTCGCTTATCGAGGAAGCCATGCTGCTCGCCAACGAGTGCGTTGCAGAGTGGCTGGCAGACCGTGATATCGAGGCCTGCTATCGTGTGCATGAGGATCCGAGCCCCGATAGCCTGCACGGTGCTGCCGTTGCGCTGGCGCAGCTAGGCATCATCGACGATCGCCGTGCTGCCGGTATTGCCCTGGGGAGCCCCGATGAGCTGCAGGCTGCAGTCGATGCTGCCGCCGGTACGGCCAACGCACCGCTCGTTAACACGCTGCTTCTGCGCAGCATGCAGCGCGCGCTGTACAAGCCGCGCAACGAGGGCCACTTTGCGCTCGCCGCGCCGTGCTACTGTCACTTTACGAGTCCCATCCGTCGCTACCCCGATCTGGTGGTGCACCGCGTGCTCAAACTGCAGTTGGCCTATGAGCAGCTCGGCGGCAAGGACGCCTTGGTCCGTACGCCGCGGCTGATCGGCAAGGGGCGCGAGTCGCTGCCGCGCATTCTGCCGCAGATCTGCCGCGCATGTAGCGATGCCGAGCGCGCGGCAGATGCCGCCAGCCATGCGACGCAAAAGATCAAGATTGCCCAGTACTATGAGGACCGTCTAGGCGAGCGCTATGCCGGAACCGTCTCGTGGGTTAGCAGCATGGGCCTCTTTGTGCGCTTGGACCTGACGCAGGTCGAAGGCTTGGTTTCGATCAAGAGCCTGGGCAACGAGTGGTTCGAGTTCGACGAGGACGCGCTAACGCTCACGGGTGCCGACACGGGCACCCGTTACGAGCTGGGGCAGCGCGTGATCATCGAGGTCTCGCGCGTCAATACCACGCGTGGGCACTTGGACTTCAAGCTTATCCATTAGCCAAATCCCGACTGATGGTGGGGGAGCGGAGGGCGGCCTTTCGGGACCGCCCTCCGCATTTGAATCGTGGCTACCTTGCCGTCTGCTCGGCCGCCCGCTTACCTGCTATTTGAGAGGTAAAACCTACCAAAATAAACCTGTCCCTTTTGGCAGGTTTACAAGAAAGCGGGGATGAGATGGCGACGGTGTACGGTTATGCGCGGGTGAGTTCGCGCGATCAGAATCTTAATCGGCAGCTGGATGCGCTGGGCGCCTATGGCGTGGGCTCGGCGAATATTTATGCAGACCATGCGAGCGGCAAGGACTTCGATCGACCGCGTTATCGCGAGCTGCTGCACGTCCTGGGAGACGGGGACGTGCTGGTGGTGCTTTCTATCGACCGACTTGGCCGTAATTACTCCGAGATTCTTGAGGAATGGCGACGCATTACCAAGGTGCTCGGGGTTGCCATTGTGGTGTTGGATATGCCATTGCTTGACACGCGCGCCAGGGCCAGCGGCGCGCCGGATGTGACTAACACCCTGATTGCTGATATTGTGCTGCAGCTGCTGAGCTACGTGGCGCAGGTGGAGCGCGAGAATATCCATCGGCGCCAGGCGGAGGGGATTGCAGCGGCGCGGGCGCGAGGGGTCCGTTTCGGTCGACCTCGCAAGCCATGCCCTCCTCAGTTTGAGCTGGTGCGCGATAGCTATGAGGCGGGCGATATTACCCGCAGCCAGGCAGCAAAGTGCCTGGGCGTGTGCGTGGGGACGTTCGATCGCTGGATGCGCGAGGCGGGGTAGGGTTTTGCGTCGCTTTGTCGCTTCCTGTTGCGATTCAAATTTTGATACGGTGACGATGCCATTTGGGGCTACACTCGCTGATATTCAAAAAAGGAGGTTGACCCTTGGCGCGCGTAAAACAAATAATCGGATGGACCACGATCGTTCTGTTCGCTGCAACGCTGGCGGGCATCTGGGTGCTGACGGAGCAAAATGCGGTGGAGACGTCGTTGCTGAGCGAGTCCACCGCGCGTGTGGTGGAGGGTCAGGCTACGGGCGTTCAGGCTGTCGATGCCACGGGTGAAGCTCAGGCGGAGAACGGAATGACCGGGGGCACCGATTCGGCTGCCTCGAATGTCCGGTCTGGCCGACTTGCTTCCATTCGCATGTGGGTGGGCACGAACGTCCGTCGCGTTGCCCATACCGTAGAGTTTTTCTTCGTCGGATTGTTCGCCTCGGTGGTCGTGGCTTGCTTTTCCAGGCGTCCGTGGAGCGTATGCTCCCGTTGCGTGCCCGTATTGCTCTTTTGCGCCGCCTGCTCCGTTGGCGATCAGGTACATAAGATCTTTGTTCCCGGCAGGCATTTCGACGTTATCGATTTAGGATTCGATGCTGCGGGCTATGTCACCGCCATGCTGTTGGTATTGCTGGCAGCGGCGTTGGTGCGCCATGCGACTCGGCCGATCGGCGCCCATGCGAGGCGCTAGCCTTAAGACGAGACATCGCGACTGCCTATGCTTCGACATTGACTACAATAACGGCTGCAATCGCGAGTGGTCGTCGATGTGCAGTTTTCCAGACACCTGTTTTCTCTAAGAAAGGAAATCCCATGGCGGTATTGTTTGTTGAATATCCCAAGTGCTCGACCTGCAAGAAGGCCAAGGCATGGCTGGACGAACATGGGGTAGAGTATATCGATCGCGATATCGTTTTGGACAATCCCACGGCTGATGAGCTTGCGACCTGGATTGCTCGTTCGGGGCTGCCGGTGCGGCGCTTCTTTAATTCGTCGGGCATGAAATATCGAGAGCTGGGCCTGAAGGCGCGTCTGGATGCGGGCATGACGGATCGGGAGTGCTACGAGCTGCTGGCGACCGACGGCATGCTGGTCAAGCGTCCGCTGCTGGTGGGCGACGACTTTGCGATTCCCGGCTTTAGGGAAGCGGCTTGGGCCGAGGCGTTGCTGTAGCGGCTGCGGAAAGTGCGACCCGGAATTCGCTTCCAGAATGGGATGCGCTTTCCCAAAGTGGCCGGTTGCGGAAAGCACGTCCCATTCTGAGCTTCGATTGTGGGACACGGTTTCCGGTTGAGGGCTCGACGGGAAAGTGGGGACCAGTTTGAGCTTGAAATCTGGGACGCACTTTCCGCCGGCGGGCCTGCCCCAGTCAGTCCGCCAGCTGTGCCCATTCGTGCGGATCGTAGACTTTTACGTGCTTGTTGGGCTTGCCACTCCAGTACTCCTCGTCCATAAAGGGCAGATATGCCTGAACGCCAGGGCAGATAAAGGGAATCCGCTGCTGTTGCAGTCGCTCGCGCTGACGCTGTTCCAGGTGCGCCTCGGATATGACGGTCGGCATGCCGGACAGCTCGACGAGACTTGCCTGGATTCGCTTAAGGTCGGGTAGTCCCGCGTGCCATGACATCCGCATGATCAAAAAGGATGCACGGCGGTATTTTGCCTGCACCACAGTAATGGCGGGGCGTAACGTGGGGTGAATTTTGTCCCGTTCGGGCCAAAAGTCGGCAGTGATCTCGAGGCCCAGGGTCTCCCATAGGTAATCAAGCTCTTCGTCCATGGCGCCTCGATATCTACGCGATCATTGATACTTCGATTGTGTTGCCTGGTGCTATCGTTTTCGCGGTAGAATCTGCCAACGGTTGACGGCTACCGCTCGCGGCGTTTTGCCCCTCGTGTACAGCGGTCGGCTTCACAGGTCCTTCACGGGTTGGACTAAATTAGGCCAATTTGACTGAATTTCAAAAAAGTCAAAATTGGGGCTTGCGTCACGGCGAGACTTCCCGTATATTTCTTTCTTGCGCAAAGGCACAGCCGAGCGCAGCGATGCAGTCATTGGGATGTCGTCTAATGGCAGGACAGCGGATTCTGGTTCCGTCAATGGGGGTTCGACTCCCTCCATCCCAGCCATTGCATTTGCTACATATGGCCCGTTCGTCTAGCGGTTTAGGACGCCGCCCTCTCAAGGCGGAGATCACCAGTTCGAATCTGGTACGGGCTACCAAAATTGAACGCCCGGGCCTCGTAAGAGACCCGGGTTTTGTGTATTGACCGATGTTTAAGGCGTGCGTTGAGTCTGCCGCCCGGACCGAGGAGTTGTCATGGACCTGCCTATCAGCTTGGAAGACATCACGTATGCCGAGAACTATCTGGCGCAGGGCGACCTGGCTACGGCGACGCCGCTGCTTGAGCGTCTGGTGGAGCTCGCCGAGGAGTATATCGACGCTGAGTGCAAGACGGAGGAGAAGCGCCAGTACTTTAGCTTCGACAGCAAGTTTGAGCGCCTGGCCTATCGCCGTGTGGAGAAGGATCCGCGCGAGCTGGTGCAGGTCGAGGTTCCCTTTGACCGCCTGTACTCCGACATGGCGTTTGCCTACATTCGCCAGCAGGATTATGTTAGTGCTCGGAATGCCCTGATGCAGGCCGTGCGTTGGGATCCCATGAACTGCAACTATCGCTTGGACTTGGCCGAGCTGTTCCGCGCGCTCGAGGACAAGCAGGAGTGGGCATCGCTCTCGTTCTCGGTGCTGGAGCGCGCGAGCGACGGTAAGTGCGCCGCACGCGCCTACACCAACTTGGGTCAGTACTTCTTGGAGCCCGAGACCGAGAACATTTCGGCTGCCGTGGGCTGCGCGCGTCTGGCGCTGCGCCTGGCGCCCAATGATGCGCATACGACGCGCCTGCTCAACAAGATCCATACCACCTATCCGGATGCCGCGGACGAGAGTGACGACCATGTGATGGGTGAGCTCGCCCTGCAGGGCGTGCCGACCTCGCCTTCGGCCGAGATCGCCATCTGTCTGATCATGTGTGCGACCGACGCTGCGAGTGACGGCGACAAGCAGGAGGCTACGCGTCTGACGGTCCGTGCCCGCGACCTGGTGGGCGAGGAGGCATGCGCGGCGATTATCAAACTGGTGCGCGAGAGCGATGCCGAGCTCAATGCCGAGCGCGAGGCAAAGCGCGAGACTGCGGGCTCAAACGCCGATGGAGCCAAGGAGGCCGGCGATGCCCAGTAAGCGCGAGCGCAAACTCATTTCCAAGAATCGCTCGGCACATCACGAGTACTTTATCGATGAGACGTTTGAGTGCGGTATTGAGCTGAGCGGCACCGAGGTCAAGTCGATTCGCGAGCGCGCCTGTCAGATCACTGACACTTTTGCGCTGATTCGTGGCGGCGAGTGCTGGCTCGTCGGACTGCATATCCACCCTTATAGCCATGGTGGCGTGTGGAATCGCGATCCCGACCGTCGGCGTCGTCTGCTGCTGCACCGCAAGGAGATCGACTTTCTTGACGGCAAACTTCGCAACCGTGGTTATGCGCTGGTTCCGTTGGAGCTCTACTTTAATATCGACGGCCGCGTAAAGCTACTGCTGGGTCTGGGTCGCGGCAAGAAGCTCTACGACAAGCGCGAGGACATGGCCAAGCGTGATGTCCAACGCGAGATCGACCGCGCCCTCAAGGAACGCAACCGCTGACCGTCCTTCATAAGTTGCGGTGGAATACGGACTGTTTTGCCTGTTTGAGGGGCTATTCAGTCCCTATTTCACCGCAACTGCGGGTGTCTCATCTTTCTTACTGTTCTGACACATATGTTTCAAAGGCGGCGTCCGTTATGGGCGCTGCCTTTTTTGTGGGTACATACATCCATGAGGTTCCAACCCGAGCTAGGGGAGTGATCGTTATGGACAAAACTGCGTTCTTTACCATGCCGAGCGGCCTGTACGTGGTGAGCGCCGCGGCAGACGGGCTGCGCGCCGGCTGCGTTATCAACACAGCGGTGCAGGTGACGTCCATGCCGCCGCGCATTTCGGTTGCCGTGAACAAGGACAACGTCACCTCGAGCGTCATCGCATCGGCCAAAGCGTTCGCGCTGACCGTGATCGATCAGACCGCCGACATGCTCTACATCGGCAACTTTGGGTTCCGCACCAGCAGCGATTATGACAAGTTTGCCAAATACGAGACCCGCGAGACGGCTCTGGGCATGCCCTATGTGCCCGAGCACGCGACGGCCCTGTTTAGCTGCCGTTTGATCGACACTGTGGATGTGGGCACGCATCTACTGTTTATCGGCGAGGTCGAGGATGCCGAGCGCCTGAGCGACGAGACGCCGCTCACCTACGATTACTACCATAAGGTCCTGAAGGGCAAGACGCCTCCGAAGGCGTCCTCGTATCAAGGCTAGAAATGTTTTAAAAATACTTGCATTATATTATTGAGAATCTATACTAATAGATGAAGTACATCACCAGTCGCGTTCGAGAGGAGAACATCATGGCTGAGGAGAAGAAGACGTATAAGTTCGTGTGCATCGTTTGCGGTTACGAGGTTGAGGTCGACACGCCCGAGCTGCCCGAGGACTACGTGTGCCCGGTCTGCGGCGTCGGTCCCGATCAGTTTGAGCTCGTCGAGGAGTAGCTCGTCGGCACGCGGCTCACGGCAACACATAGCTCTGTCCAAGGGTCCCGGTCGGATATCCCGGCCGGGACCCTTTTCCTCCGCCCCCAAGGGATCACGGTTGCTGTTGGCCGATCCTGTCTGTTGTGAGTCCGGCCGACCTTTTGTCTCAATCTGTAACATCTAACGGTGGAAATTGGGTCCACTTGTTACAGATTGAGACAAACGGAGCTGTCCCTCGGAATGATCTCGATCTGTAACATCTAGACATCAAAAGCGGGTCTAGATGTTACAGATCGAGACGTTTGCCTGGGTAGGTGCCCCGTCCCATTACATTCCTGTCAACAACACGACATCGAGAATCGTCACGATGGCACCGATCCCTACGAGCAGCGCGTTGAGTGGGCGCGAGTTGGCGTATTTGCCCATGACGCGGGGTGAACTGGTGAGCCGTATGAGCACAAAGACCGTAATCGGTAGCTGAAGCGACAGCAGTGCCTGACTCCAGATGAGACCTTCAAAAGGATTTGGGACGACCAAGCACGCCGTCACTGCGCCGACGAAACAGGCCGCCACCCCGATCGAGGAATGTCGGTCGTGGATATCGTATTCCTCGTCGAACATGCCCGCAGTGATGGTTCCCGCCGCCATGCCCGCTGTCACGCTGCTCGATAGTCCCGCGAACAGCAGCGCTACCGCAAAGATGGTCGAGCTCGCCGGGCCCAGAATGGGGGAGAGCGTGGCCGCTGCGACGGCGAGGTCGTCTACGACGATGCCGTTCGAAAAGAAGGTCGTCGCGGCAAGGATGACCATGGCCGAGTTGATTGCCCAACCCACGCCCATCGAAAAGAGCGTGTCGAAGAGCTCGTAGCGCAGACGCTCCTCGATAACTTGCTCGCCTTGCCCCTCGAAGTGCATGGATTGGATGACCTCGGAGTGCAGAAAGAGGTTGTGGGGCATAACGACCGCACCCAGGACACTCACGATAATCGAGGCAGAGCCAGTGGGCATACTGGGCGTGATCCAGCTTGCGGCGGCTTGCGGCCAGTCGACCTTGACTAGTGCAAGCTCGGCCAAAAACGAGAGTCCTACCACGCCTACGAAGGCGATGATCCAGCGTTCGGCATGCTTGTAGGAGTTCGTCATGAGCATCGCCATCGATACTGCCGCCACGATGACGCAGCCCGCGCGCACGGGCAGCCCAAAGAGCATTTGAAGGGCAATCGCGCCGCCCAGGACTTCGGCCATGGCGGTGGCGATGGTCGCGAGATAGGCGCTGCCGAGCACCGTGCGCCCGACGAAGCGGGGGAGGTAACGTGTCGTGGCCTCGGCAAGGCAGGCGCCCGTGGCGATACCCAGGTGCGCCGCGTTGTGCTGCAGCACGATGAGCATAATCGTGGACAGCGTGACGATCCACAGCAGCGCGTAGCCAAACTGCGAGCCCGCGGCCATATTGGAGGCCCAGTTGCCCGGGTCGATAAAGCCGACGGTCACGAGCAGCCCGGGGCCGATATGCCGCGCAATGTCTAGGCCTCCGTGACCACCAGTGCGCCGGGAGCCAAAGCGTTGTTTGAGATGGTTGAGCATGGTGCGCTCCTGTGTATGGGCGGCGTGACGTCGCATCTGGGTCGTGCGGCGCCACGCGTCGGATTTGGGTTGGGGCTACTTGTGCGCTTTGCCCTGATTGGCCACGGCGTCGATCTTGGCGGCGATGGTCGCCGGGTCGCCGATGTAGCGCTTGTCGAGGACATTGAAATCGGTATCGAAGGTGTAGACGAGCGGCACGCCGGTGGGGATGTTGACCTTGAGGATCTCCTCGGGCGTGAGGTGCTCGAGCTTCATGACGAGTGAGCGCAGGGAGTTGCCGTGTGCAGCGATGAGTACGCGCTTGCCGGCGAGCATCTGGGGGCGAATCTCGTCCTCAAAATAAGGCCAGGCGCGGGCTATCGTGTCCTTGAGGCACTCGGTATAGGGCAGCTGATCGGGCGCGACGTCGCGGTATTGCTCCTGGGTGTGGGGGTCGCGACTGTCGCCCGGCTCGAGCGCCGGCGGGCAGACATCGAAGGAACGGCGCCAGATGAGCACCTGCTCGTCGCCGTGCTCCGCCGCGGCATCGGCCTTGTTGAGACCCTGCAACGCACCGTAGTGGCGCTCGTTGAGCTTCCAGGATTTGATGACGGGCAGCCACTCGCGATCCATTTGGCCGAGCACGATGTTGAGGGTGTGGATCGCGCGCTTGAGGCGCGAAGTGTAGCAGACGTCAAAGTCGAAACCGGCTTCTTTGAGGGCGCGGCCGCCTGCCGCCGCCTCTTCGCGGCCCGTGTCGGTGAGCTCGACATCGGTCCAGCCGGTGAACAGGTTGAGCTTGTTCCACTCGGACTCTCCGTGACGGATAAGGACGAGCTGCATCGTCTGCTGGTCTGCTTGGTGCGCCATAGGGGCCTCCTTGATCTGGCACGGTGTGCGTGCCGTTTGCTTGACGCCGCAAAGGATACCCGTTTTAGGCTTAAAAGTTAACCAGGACTAACAAAATTGTTGTATTTGAATGGGATGGTGAAAGGGGGCTGCCGAAATGTCTCGATCTGTAACGACTAGGGATGGAAATTGGGTCTAGGTGTTACAGATCAAGACAGGAAGAAATGGTCCTATGGAAAATCTCGATCTGTAACAGTTAGCTGCAAAAACCGGCCCTTCGTGTTACAGATTGAGATAAACCAAAACTGTCCTGCAGAAAATCTCAATCTGTAACATCTAAGCGCCAAAATTGGGTCTTCCTGTTACAGATTGAGATGTTTGAAGCGGTGAGTTTACAGGTCGAACTTGGGGCCCTTGTTGTCGTCTTGAGGTCGGCGGTGTCCACTCGTAGGGCGTGCGTTACGCGATTGTTTCGAAACGGGCGGGAAACACAACGGGCCGGCGATGCTCCTAGTATGCCTATTCAACTGACTGTCTAATATCTAGGGGAGGATCGCGATGCAGGCAGATTCCGCTCAGCAGCAGGGCCTTTATCGCCCCGAATTCGATCACGATGCGTGTGGCATCGGCGCGCTTGCCGATATCAACGGCGAGCGCCATCACCAGATTCTGGACGATGCACTGTCCATTCTGGTCAACTTGGAGCACCGCGGCGGCACGGGACTCGAGAAGAACACCGGCGACGGCGCCGGCATCCTGTTTCAGGTTCCGCATCACTTTTTCCGCAAAGAGGCTCAAAAGTGCGGCCAGATTCTGCCGGCAGAGGGCGACTATGGCGTGGCCATGCTGTTCTTCCCGCAGGACGACAAGGGCGTAGAGGATGCCCGTCGCGTGTTTGAGGAGGGCTGCGCCGAGGCCGGCGTGCCGCTGCTCTTTTGGCGCGAGGTGCCGGTCGACCCGCACGACCTGGGCGAGACAGCCCGCGCCTGCATGCCCACCATCTTGCAGGCTTTCCTGGGCCGTCCGGACGACACGCCCGCCGGCGACGCCTTCGAGCGCCGCCTGTACGTGTGCCGCCGCACCATCGAGAAAAAGGCCGACGCCGAGTTCGCCCTGCGCGACAAGATCTTCTACGTGTGTTCCATGAGCTCTCGCACCATCGTGTACAAGGGCATGCTGGTCGCCACGCAGATGCGCCGCTTCTTCACCGATCTCAACGACGCCGCCGTCAAAACGGCCGTGGCGCTCGTCCACTCGCGCTACTCCACCAACACTACACCCAGCTGGGAGCGCGCGCACCCCAACCGTTTTATCATCCATAACGGCGAGATCAACACCCTCAAGGGCAACGTCAACTGGATTCGCGCCCGCGAACCCAACCTGTACAGCCCCGTGCTGCAGCACGATCTTGAGCGTGTGATGCCCATCATCAACCGCGAGGGCTCCGATTCCGCGATTCTGGACAATGTGCTTGAGTTTTTGGTCATGAACGGTCGCCCGCTTACGCGTGCCGCGTCCATGTTGCTGCCTGAGCCGTGGGACCACAACGACAGCCTGAGCGAGGAGCGCCGCGCCTACGACGCCTACCAGTCCATGCTCATGGAGCCGTGGGACGGTCCTGCCGCTATCGCCTTTACCGACGGTCGCACGCTGGGTGCCGCCCTCGACCGTAACGGCTTGCGTCCCGCCCGCTACTATGTGACGCGCGACGGTCGCTTTATGCTGGCAAGCGAGGTGGGCACCATCGAGGTGAGCCCCGAGAACATCCTGACGAGCGGCTGCCTGGGACCGGGCCAGATGCTCGAGGTCGATTTTGCCCGCGGCCGCGTGATCTACAACGACGAGCTGCGCGCCCGTTACGCCAAGGAAAAGCCCTATCGCGACTGGATCGCCGAGGAGACGCTGACCGTCGACGCACTCGACAAGCCCGCCGCGCCCGCGCCCGCCGAGGATGCCGAGGTGCCCGCCGCCGTGCGCATGGCCAAGCTCGGCTATCACTGGGACGACATCGACGAGGTCGTGCGCCCCATGGCCCAGCAGGGCAAGGCCCCGCTCGCCTCGATGGGCATCGACGCGCCGCTGGCCTGCCTGTCCAAGAAGACGCGCTCCTTCTTTGACTACTTCTATCAGCTGTTCGCCCAGGTCACAAATCCGCCGATCGATGCCCTGCGCGAGCACATGGTCACCTCGACCACGCTCTACCTGGGCAACCATGGCAACCTGCTCGAGGATTCCCGCACGGCCTGCCAGTTGGTGCGCTTGGAGCGCCCGCTGCTCAGCGAAGAGGAGTTCGACCGCATCTGTGCCATCGACCGTGTGGGCTTTAAGACTCGTCGCTTCCGTGCCGTCTACCGCCGCGATGCGGGCGAGGGCGCGCTGCAGGCGGCGCTCAAGCAGCTTGCCGAGGACGTCGAGGCCACGGTCCGCGATGGCGTGAACATCGTGGTGTTGAGCGATCGTGCCGCTGCGGGCGAGGTGCCCGTGCCGTCGCTGCTCGCCGTGGGCTGCGTGCACAACCACCTGATCCGCGCCGGCGTGCGCACCTTTGCCGACATTGTGGTGGAGTGCGGCGATGCCGTGTCCCCGCACGACTTTGCGGCGCTGGTGGGCTACTCCGCGAGCGGCATCTATCCGTACAACGCGCATGCGTGCATCCGCGACTTGGCGGCACGCGGCGACCTGGACGTGACGGCCGAGCAGGGCATCGCTAACTACAACAAGGCCGCGACGGCGGGCATCGTCTCCATCATGTCCAAGATGGGCATCTCCACAGTGCAGAGCTATCACTCCGCGCAGATTTTCGAGGCTGTGGGCTTTACGCCGGAGTTCGTCAACGCGTACTTTGCCGGCACGGTGAGCCGTGTGGGCGGTATGGGTGTCGAAGACGTTGAGCACGAACAGAACGAGCGCTACGACGCCGCGCTCGCCATTCTTAAGAGCCCGGCTCCCGATCAGCTGCCGACGCTGGGCCTGACCAAGTGGCGCCCGCTGGGCGGCGAGGATCACCTGATCGACCCCCAGACCGTCTATCTGCTACAGACCGCCTGCCGTGAGGACAGTTACGACACCTTTAAGGAGTACAGCGCCCGTCTGCATCGCACCGGCCGTGCTGTGCGCCTGCGCGACTTGCTCGACTTTGATGCCAGCGGCCGCACGCCGGTCTCCCTTGACGAAGTGGAGCCGGCGCTCAACATCGTTCGCCGCTTCAACACCGGTGCCATGTCGTATGGCTCCATCAGCAAGGAGGCACACGAGTGCATGGCCATCGCCATGAACCGACTGCACGGCCGTTCCAACTCCGGCGAGGGCGGCGAGGACCCGCGGCGCGAGACGCCGCTGGCCAACGGCGACTCCAAGAACTCCGCGATCAAGCAGGTGGCGAGTGCGCGCTTTGGCGTGACGAGCCGCTACCTGTGCAGCGCCTTCGAGATCCAGATCAAGATGGCTCAGGGCGCCAAACCGGGCGAGGGCGGGCACCTGCCCGGCAAGAAGGTCTACCCCTGGATCGCTGAGGTCCGTCAGTCCACGCCCGGCATCGGCCTGATCTCGCCTCCGCCGCATCACGACATCTACTCCATCGAGGATCTGGCGGAGCTCATCTTTGACCTTAAGAACGCCAACCCCGGTGCGCGCGTGTCGGTCAAGCTGGTCAGCGAGGCCGGCGTCGGCACCATCGCCACCGGCGTTGCCAAGGGTGCCGCCGACAAGATCTTGATCAGTGGACACAACGGCGGCTCGGGTGCCGCTGCGCGCGACTCTATCTGGCATGCGGGCCTGCCGCTGGAGCTCGGCCTTGCCGAGGCCCAGCAGACGCTGCTACAAAATGGCCTGCGCTCGCGCGTGGTGCTCGAGGCTGACGGTAAGCTCATGGACGGCATCGATGTCGCCGTCGCGTGTTTGCTTGGCGCCGAGGAGTTCGGTTTTGCGACCATGCCGCTCATCTCCATGGGCTGTCTCATGCAGCGCGACTGCCAGCAGGACACCTGCCCCGCCGGCATCGCCACGCAAAACTGCCGTCTGCGCCGGGGCTTCCGCGGTAAGCCCGAGCACGTTGAGCACTTTATGTTCTTTGTTGCCGAGCAGCTGCGCGAGGTCATGGCGAGCCTGGGCTTCCGCACCGTCGAGGAGATGGTGGGACACCCCGAGTGCTTGCGCCAGATCGAGGTCCCGGGCAACCGCAAGGCTAACCTGCTGGATCTGTCGCCCGTGCTGGCAAGCGCGACCTGCGAGTTTGGTGCCCACATCCCGGGTGCCGACGGCCGTCACTTCCTGCCGCAGATGGCCGCGGACAGTGAGCTCGACAAGACGCTCGACTCCACGCTGTTCGTGCCCTATACGGCCGATGCCCGTGCGCACCTGCGTCCGATTCGCTTCCATGCCGATATCGCCAACGTCAACCGCTGCGTGGGCACTATTCTGGGCAACGCGGTGACCAAGGCGCATCCCGAGGGCCTGCCCGCCGGCTCCATTACCATCGATTGCGACGGTTCGGCCGGTCAGAGCTTTGGCGCCTTCCTGCCGCGCGGCATTACGCTCAATGTGTGCGGCGACGCCAACGACTACTTTGGCAAGGGCCTTTCGGGCGGCGAGGTGTCGGTGCGCCCCAACCCGCATGCGACCTACAAGTTCGACGAGAACATCATCGTGGGCAACGTTGCGTTCTTTGGCGCCACGAGCGGTCGCGGCTTCATTAACGGCCTGGCCGGCCAGCGCTTTGGCGTACGCAACTCCGGTGCCACGGTGGTGGTCGAGGGCTGCGGCAACCATGGCTGCGAGTACATGACGGGAGGTCTGGCGCTCATCTTGGGCGAAGTCGGGCAGAATTTTGCCGCCGGCATGACAGGCGGCGTGGCCTATGTCTTTGATCAGTACGGCACGCTCAGTGCTCGCGTGAACCACGAGAGCGTGGAGCTCAAGGCCCCGACGGCCGGCGAGCTGGCGCAGATTCGCGAGCTCATCCAGGAGCACGTGGACGCGACGCAGAGCCCGCGCGGCATTAAGCTGCTCTACAGCTTCGACTCGATGAGCAAGCACTTTGTGAAGGTCATTCCGACCGAGTACGAGCGCGTGTTGGCGATTGTCGCCGCCGCCGAGGCCATCGGTAAGACGCATGCGCAGGCCGAGGAGCTGGCGTTTGACATTGTGACCGGTCGCGCGAGTGACGCGGATGTTGCTCGCTTCGATGTTGCGGGCGGTGCTGCGGGTGCTGCGTCCGTGGCCGCCAGCTCTGTTGCTTCGACCAAGAAGGAGGCGTAAGTGCCATGGGTAAGCCCGGTGCTTTTCTTGATATCGATCGCGTGACCCATGAGCTGCGCCCCGTGGAGGAGCGCAGCCGCGATTTCGATCCGCTGTACGTGGAGCTCGACGACGACGCGCGCCGTGCCCAGGCGAGCCGCTGCATGATGTGCGGTGTGGCGTTTTGTCAGATGGGCGCGAGCTTTGGCAAGGCACGTCCGAGCGGCTGTCCGCTGCACAACCTGATTCCCGAGTGGAATGAGCTGGTGTACCGCGGCCGCTGGGACGAGGCTGCCGAGCGCCTGTCGCTCACCTCGCCCATGCCCGAGTTTACGAGCCGCGTGTGCCCGGCGCTGTGCGAGGCCGCATGCAACCTGGGCTCGGTCGATGGCCAGCCCACGACGATCCATGACAACGAGCGCGCGATTAGCGACCATGAGTGGGCCAACGGCGGTCCGCACCGCTTTGAGCCGACAGGGGAGGGTGCACCCACGGTTGCCGTGGTGGGCTCCGGTCCCGCTGGTCTGGTGGCAGCATGGGAGCTTGCGCGTCGTGGCGCCCGCGTGACGGTGTTTGAGCGCGACGACCGCCCGGGCGGTCTGCTCATGTACGGCATTCCCAACATGAAGCTCGAGAAGTCCGTGGTCGAGCGTCGCGTGGCGCTCATGCGCGAGCTGGGCATTGTGTTCGAGCTGAGTGCCGACGTGAGCGATCCCAAGGTTACCGCCAAGCTCGACGACTTTGACGCCGTCGTGGTGGCTGCCGGCGCCCGTGCTCCGCGTGGGCTTTCGGCTGCGAACATTGATGCCCCGGGCGTGGTGTATGCCGTGGACTACCTGACGGCTTCGACCGTCTCGGTGCTCGATGGCGGCGAGCCCGCGGTGAACGCGCGCGGCCTGGACGTTGTGGTCATTGGCGGCGGCGATACCGGTAACGACTGCGTGGGTACCGCGGTACGTCAGGGCGCGCGCAGCGTGCGCCAGTTTGAGTTCTTGCCGGCTGCACCCGATAAGCGCGCGGCGAGCAACCCCTGGCCGCAGTGGCCCAACGTTAAGAAGACCGACTACGGCCAGCAGGAGGCTATCGCTGCGATGGGTGGCGAGATGCGTGCCTGGGGCGTGGATACGCTCGAGGTGCTGCTGGACAAGAAGGGTGCGGTTGCGGGTCTGCGCGTGGTCGATCTGGACTGGTCGGCGGGAAAGCCCGAGCGCATCGCGGGCTCCGAGTACGAGGTGCCGGCGCAGTTGGTGCTCATCGCCTGTGGCTTTACGGGTCCCGAGCATGGCGTGTTCGATGCAGTGAACGTGCCCGTTGCCACTGCTGGTCGTCCGCTGCCCGTGATGGCTGCCGAGGGCTCGCATCTCGCGGCTCGTGTCGACGGCGTCGCCGCGGGCGCCACACCGGTATACGTGGCCGGCGATGCTCGCAATGGCAGTTCGCTCGTGGTAAGCGCCATGGCCGACGCCCTGGCCTGCGCTGCCGAAGTCGCCGAGGCGCTGGAGCTGTAAAGTAGTCATTTAAGAACGTCCCCAATGACTAGTCATTTTTTGTCTAGTCGTTGGGGACACTCTTTGCGAGCGATTTGCTCGTTTGTCGACGTACGGGTGTTTATTTGTCGACTTCTTGGGCTGTGGTCACCTGTTGTTTCTGTGGTGGCTGCGGGCATCTGGCTCAAAAGGGCGGGTTGGCCGTCGATGTTTACCTGCGGTTTTGTTGCGGTGCGCATTTTCGGTCAAGCTTTTCGTCAAGTGTTTGGTCAGCATCTTGTTTGCAGCCGGAGGCCTATTTTGCCCGTGCTGGTCGTGGCCGCCCACCCTCCTCGTAAGCTCAAATTGAGGTCCATCAGTTTGAGGAGGATGCCATGATTGACCACGCTTTTGACCGAGCAGAGCTGGCTGAAGCCGTCGGCAACGATATTGCCGACATGGCCCATTTTTGGATGCTGCGGAAGTTTCAATTCCTGGAGCCGGCGCGCGAGCAGTTCGAGATTATCGTCGACCCGTGGCTCAGCTATTGCACCGAGCCTTCGCAAAACGAAATCATGGCCTACAACATGGCGTTTACCGATTGGCTGCTGTTTGAGCGCCCCTATCGCCATGGCAAAACGCTGCTCGAGCTATATGTTGACGAGCCGCCGGCATCGCTTTCGCCTGCCTCGCTCAAGCGGCTCGAGCAGGTACTCGACACGCAGTATTTCTCGCGCTTTGGCATTTTGGACAAGGATTCTGCGACTGGTATGGTCGTGCTGAAGGACACGCGCACCGACCGTCGCTTTGATGTCTACGACCCACATATCGTGCAAAAGGAGCATTGGAGCGATGGCGCGATCGCGGTGCGCCTCGCGTGTGTCGACGATGTTTGGCTGACAGCGGGACAGCTCTACCTGTATGACATCGCGCGCCTGAGCGACACGGCGGTCGATGGGCCGGGTGCGGTGCATCCGGAGGACCTGCAGGACGGCTTTGACACCTCGTGCATCAGCTTCTTCTTGCGTCTGGTCCGCGACATCATGGGCGCCCAGGGGCGGTACGTAAAGTCGCTCAATATCTACGAGCAGGAGTGGGAGTAGGGGATGGGTAGTTGTCGCCTGCCTTGCCTTTTGCCTTTTTGTCTCGATCTGTAACGTTTGGGGGCAAAAAACCGGTCTACCTGTTACAGAACGAGACGAATGCTTGGGCGCCGCTGGTTTGTCTAAATCTGTAACGTTTAGGGGCCTGAAGAACGTCTTACTGTTACGGATCGAGACGTTTGGAACCTGGCAGGGGGAAATGTCTCAATCTGTAACATCTACAGACCCAAATTCGACCTACCTGTTACAGATTGAGACGGAAGGTTGGCGGCTGCCGAAAGATCTTGTTCTGTAACAACTAGAGGCTCAAAGACTGTCTTCCTGTTACAGATCAAGACATTTGTCAGCGGAGGCAACGGTGACGATGGTCCATTTGTCTGACGTGGTGGTGATGAAAGTGCCTAATACCGTTCTCAAACACAAACATGCGACTCGCAACACGTTGGCGCGGAATAGGATGCTCGCGCGGCTCGCGGAGACGGCCAAGCAAGGTGCGCTGCTCGCAACGCATGACAATACCGAGCTCATGTGGCTGCGACGCCATGTTGGAACCGACGATATCGCGGAGCCCGAGCCGTACCTGTTCTGTTTTCAGCATGATTGGGATGCATTGACGCCGGCGGAGCGAGCGCTGAGGACTATCAAAGGGCTTGCGAAATTTCATCCCGATTGGGCGTTTTGGGGATATGACGCGGCACTTTTGTGGGGTCTGGAGGTGCCGAATGATCTGCTCGGGCCGCGTTACTTGGTCAAAACGGGATGTTCGGTGACATTGAGTATGGGGTGTAGGCTGCTGCGTCCGCAGACGGCGGGTGTGCTTGAGCAAGTCGATGGCGTGCGGGTGACGCCGTTTTGGCGCACGGTGGAGGATTGTCTGCTGCGTGCGCCGTTTTCGTATGGTCTGGCAATCGCCGATTCTGCATTGCGGGCGAAGGGCATGTCGCGCGACGACCTCTGCGAGCGGCTCCAGGCCGATTGCGAGGGCAGGCGAGGGTATCGCAGGGCACAGGTGATTGCGTCGTATGCGGACGGGCTGTCCGAAAACGGCGGCGAGTCTCGGTTCCGAGCGTTCTTTATTGCGTACGGTTTTCCGGTTCCGGAGCTGCAGGTGGAGTTTCGCGACCCGCTCGATCCGAGCCAGGTGTTTCGCGTCGACTATTTTTGGCGGCTCGAGAACGGGACGTGCGTCATCGGCGAGCTCGACGGAAAGGGGAAGTACACCTTGCAGAACGGCGAGGGCCGGGAGTCGGTCGACCCATTCGTGGCAGAACGTCAACGGGAGTCCCATCTGACAATGCTCGGGCATAAGGTGCTTCGGTTTACGTTTAACGAACTCAAAGACCCGGGGAAGCTGGTCGAGAAAATGAGGCTGGCGGGTATTCCTCGGCAGGCTGAATTGGCTGAGGAGTGGAGACGTCAGTGGTATGGGCGCTGAGAGGTTTTGTCTCAATCTGTAACGTTTAGAGGTTATTTGAGCTCGTAACTGTTACAGATCGAGACAAACCGGTGAAACGTCGACCGAATGTCTCGATCTGTAACATCAAGGGGCCCAATAACCCTGTACCTGTTACAGTTCGAGACATTTCCCTGGTGTTGCTGGGGTGGGGCTGCAACGTATTCCGTCCCCCACATCCCCTCTTCCCTCCGTTAACCGATATGCTTGACTTTAGGTCGCTGCATTAGGTGATAATGGACAAATGTTCAAGTTAATCGTGAGGGAGGAGCTCGATATGGCGTCTGCCGATCGTTCCACGTTGTTTATCAATGCGACCGTCTTGGATGGTTCGGAACATATGGAGCCGCAACCCGATATGGCCGTGGCCGTTGAGCGCGGTGTCATCACATGGATGGGGCCGAGTGCTGTGGCGCAGGCGCCCGCGGGTGCCGAGGTTATCGACCTGGGTGGTGCGTATCTCATGCCCGGTCTCATCAATATGCACGTGCACCTGTGCGGCTCGGGCAAGCCTGTCTCGGCCGGCGATGCGGGCGCGCTGATGAAAAAGCTCGATAATCCCGTGGGGCGCGCCATTGTCCGCCATATCCTCAAGGGCAGCGCTCAGCAGCAGCTGGCAAGCGGCGTGACCACGGTGCGCGGCGCGGGCGACCCGCTGTTTGCCGATCTGGCCGTGCGCGATGCTATCGATGCCGGCAAGTATCAGGGTCCTCGCCTGGTGGCGCCGGGAACGGGCATCACGGTGCCGGGCGGCCATGGTGCGGGCCTGTTCGCCCAGGTGGCCAACAGTCCCGCCGAGGCAGCCGAACAGGTGCGCGACCTGTATGCGCGTGGTGCCGACGTCATTAAGCTGTTCGTGACGGGCGGCGTGTTCGATGCGACCGAGGTGGGCGAGCCGGGCGTGCTGCGTATGCCAGTGGAGGTTGCCGCGGCGGCATGCAAGGCGGCGCACGATATGGGCCTTCCGGTTATGGCCCATGTCGAGAGTACCGAGGGCGTGAAGGCCGCGCTTGAGGCCGGCGTTGACACGATTGAGCACGGCGCTCCGTTGACACCCGAAATCTTGGAGCTGTACCGTGGCGCCGCGGGCACGCAGCTCGAGGGGCGTGCTCCGAGTGTGACCTGCACTATCAGCCCGGCGCTGCCGTTTGTATTGCTCGACCCGGAAAAGACCCATTCTACCGATACGCAAAAGAAGAACGGCGACATCGTGTGCTCGGGCATCATCGAGAGCGCCCGTGCCGCACTGGAAGCTGGCGTTAAGGTGGGCCTTGGTACGGACTCGAGCTGCCCGTTCGTGACGCAGTACGACATGTGGCGTGAGGTGGCCTATTTTGCCAAGTATGTCGGCGTGAGCAACGCCTTCGCACTGCATACGGCTACGCAAGTCAACGCCGAGCTGCTGGGGCTGGACGGCGAGACTGGCACGATCGAGTGCGGCAAGGCCGCCGATATCTTGGTGACGCGCGAGAACCCGCTCGATGACCTGTGCGCCCTGCGTGAGCCGATGCACGTGATGTGTCGCGGCGATCTGGTGTGCAAACTCAAGGTGAAGCGCATCCCCGAGGTGGATGCCGAGCTCGACGCGATTATGGCCATGCCAGCCGAAGCGCTGGCTGAGGAGCTGGCCCGCGACGGCGTAGCATAGGTGTGACAAAGGGACAGCTCCGTTGTCGCATACAAAAAGCCGAGGTCTCAGCGCGAGGCCTCGGCTTTTATTTGTCCTATGGTATGGCGGCTAGGAGCGCGTCTCCATCTTGGCGTGGCACTTGGGGCAGGTGACGCGGATCTTGCCCTTGCCCTTGGGGACGGAGAGCATCTGGCCGCAGTTGGGGCACTTGAGATAGGCCGTGGTCTTGCGGCCCTTCCACATCTTCTTGGCCGTGCGCTTGGCACGCTCAAAGTCTTCCTTACTGGTGCCGGCCGCGCGTGAGGTGCTGGCCGCTGCGGTTCCGCCGCCCAAGCTGGCGACGAATTTGCCCAGGCAGGGGACGTTTGCAGTCGCGGCGACAAAGGCCTCGTTCTCCTTGTGACGTGCGTCGATATTTTTGGACAGGCCGCGCAGCACGCCAATCACGA
Organism: Collinsella sp.; assembly: GCA_014871605.1. Lineage (GTDB taxonomy): Bacteria > Actinomycetota > Coriobacteriia > Coriobacteriales > Coriobacteriaceae > Collinsella. The sequence continues at coordinate 23,195 of WGSQ01000005.1, forward strand.
TTACGGCGATGGCAATCCAGCTGAGCCACTGGATGCGGGCTATCGATCCGATCATCGCGATGACGATGCCGGCAAAACCCATCACGATGGTGAGTTCATCGGCACCATTGCGACCCTTCATAAAGTCATTCATGCAAATTGCCTTTCGTTCGATATGCTGCACGCCTTTATACCCGATTTAGAGCAAGGGGGACAGGTTAATCTGCACCAATGTGGTGCAAACATACCTGTCCCCGGAATACCAAGACGGTGCAAACGTACCTGTCCCCAATGCCCCAATTACTTGGAGAGTTTGTCGACGACGCGTTCGATTTCGGCGAGCTTGGCGGCTTTGAGGTCTTCGTCGCCCGATTCGATTGCCGAAGTCACGCAGCCCTCGATATGCGCCTTGAGCACGTCGGCGTTAATGCGCGCGAGGAGCGCCTGTGTGGCCATGAGCTGCGTGGAGATATCGACGCAGTAGCGGTCCTCCTCGACCATCCGCAGGATGCCGTCGATCTGACCGCGTGCCGTCTTGAGCATGCGGGTCACCGATTTATGGTCTGCCATCATGTCGGGTCCTCGTTTCTGGTCGATCTTCCGGATGTCCCCGTCAGTTGCGGTGAAATACGGACCGTTTAAAGGCCTAGGGCGGCACAACAGTCCGTATTTCACCGCAACTTCTGAGGATTCAGTAGGCAGCGACTGCTATGCGGCGGTCACAGACAGGGCGTGGAATTTCTCGCCCGCGGCCTCGACAGCGGCGGCGAGTTGCTCGGCGGTTACGGTGTCGGCGCACTCAACCTGGACGGTCTGGGTCTCGTGATCGGCGTCGGCGTCGGTCACGCCGGCAACGTTGAGCAGTGCCGTCTCGACAGTAGCGTCGCAGTGGCCGCACATGAGGCCGGAAGTCTTGATTGTGTATCGCATGGGTATTCCTCCCTGTTGTGTCGGCTTTCCCAGGCACCCGACCTTGACCTTCAAGCCGTCGCTCGCGTACCAAAGTACGCGTCGCTCCTCTTTCAGGTCAATCTCGGGCACCTGGAAAACCCGTTCTAAATGGACTTAATGGTGAGCTTATTTTGCCACTTTTGGCTTAAAGGATTTTAAGCGCAGCGCATTGCTTACGACGCAGACACTCGACAGGCTCATGGCCGCGGCGCCAAACATCGGCGAGAGTTGCCATCCGGTGAGCGGGAAGAACACGCCCGCCGCCAGCGGAATGCCGATGCCGTTGTAGAACAGCGCCCAGAACAGGTCCTGCTTGATGTTGCGGATCGTGGCGCGCGAAAGCTCGATGGCGCGGGCGACGTCCATGAGGTCGCTGCGCATGAGTACCACGTCGGCGCCCTCCTTGGCGATGTCGGCGCCGGTGCCGATAGCAAGGCCCACGTCGGCGCGCGCCAGGGCGGGGGAATCGTTGATGCCGTCGCCCACCATGGCGACCTTACTGCCCGCATCCTGCAGCTCGCGCACGTGGCGCTCCTTGTCGGCGGGAAGCACGTCGGCGATGACCTGCTCGCTGGTCAGTCCCACGCGTCGGGCGATGGCCTCGGCCGTCACGCGGTTGTCGCCGGTGAGCATGCGTACATCGACGCCAAGTGAGCGCAGTGCGGCGATGGCCTCGGCGCTCGTCTCCTTGACCTCGTCAGCCACGGCAATGGTGCCAGCAAGCTCGCCGTTCTTGGCAAAGAACAGCGGCGTCTTGCCCTCGGCGGCAAATTGTTCGGCAAGACCCGCGGGCACGGTAACGCCCAGCTCGTCCATCAGGCGTACGTTGCCGGCTGCAATGGCGTTTTGCCCTTCGCGCGCCGTAACGCCTCGCCCGGGCACGGCAGTAAAGTCCTCGACCATGCGCGCGACGATCCCGCGTGTCTCGCACTCGGCCATAATCGCCTCGGCCAGCGGGTGCTCGCTCGAGCGCTCCAACGCGGCGGCCAACTTGAGCAGTGCCTTTTCGCTCATGGCGGGCGAGCCGTCAGCGCGCGTGGCTACCACGATATCGGTCACGGCAGGCTTGCCGCGGGTGACCGTGCCCGTCTTATCGAGCACCACGGTGCCCACGCTGCGCAGGTTCTCCAACGCCTCGGCGCTCTTGAACAGAATGCCCATCTCGGCGCCCTTGCCGGTGCCGACCATAATGGCGACGGGCGTGGCCAGGCCCAGCGCGCACGGGCAGCTGATCACCAGTACGGCGACGGCGGAGGTGAGCGCTTCGTTGACGCTTCCGGTCAGCACCATCCACGCCACAAAAGTTACGGCAGAGATTACAAACACCACGGGCACGAACACGCCGGCGACCTTGTCGGCCATGCGGGCGATGGGCGCCTTGGTGGCGTTGGCGTCCTCGACGAGCTGGATAATCTTGGCGAGCGACGTGTCGGCACCCACACGCGTGGCGCGGAAGGTAAACGAGCCCGTGCGGTTGACCGTGGCCGCGTTGACAGTGTCGCCGGCGGTCTTCTCCACGGGAATGGATTCGCCGGTCAGCGCACTTTCGTCCACGGCCGAGCTGCCCTTGAGCACCACGCCATCGACGGGGATGGACTCGCCGGGGCGCACACGCAGCACCTGGCCGGGCAGAATAGCATCGACGTCGACGGTGGCCTCGGTACCGTCCTCGGCCACGACGGTCGCGGTCTTTGGCGCCAGGTCAATGAGCGCCTCGATGGCGCCGCCGGTTTTGGACTTGCTGCGCGTCTCGAGGTATTTGCCCACGGTGACGAGCGACAAGATCGTGCCGGCGCTTTCAAAATACAGATTGTCCATGCTCGTCATCATGGCCTCGTGGACCTGACCCGCGGCTAGTTGGTCGGCCATGATGAACATGGCGTAGAGCGACCGGGCGATGGAGGCGGTGGCGCCCACGGCAATGAGGGCGTCCATGGTGGGTGCGCCGTGCGCGAGCGATTTAAACCCGTTGATAAAGTACGCGTCGTTGATGTAGACGATGGGGATGAGCAGGGCGAGCTCGGTGAGAGCGAGCGTCATGCTGTGGGTGTGGTCGGTGAAGATGCCGGGCAGCGGCCAGCCGAGCATGTGCCCCATGCCTATGTAGAACAGTGGGATGAGGAAGACGATCGAGACGATGAGGCGGGTGCGCATGGCAGAGGCGGCGGCCTCCAACTTTTTGGTGGGCGACTCCATATGGGCGGCGCCGGACCTGGCTTGCGCACTTCCGCTTTGGACAGCGTCGGTGCCCGTGCTGACGGGCGAGGCCGAGTAGCCAGCGCGATCGACGGCGGTGCAGATGTCGTCGGGGGTGACCTGCGCGGGGTCATAGTTCACCAGCATGGAACCGGCGAGCAGATTGACCGCGACGCTCTCGACGCCGTCGAGCTTGCTCACGGCACGGTCCACGTGCGCCTGACAGGCGGCGCACGTCATGCCACCCACATCGAATTTATCTTGAGCCATGGCTTCTCCTTTCTGTAGTTCGGTGTTGGAATTGTTAACCTGATGATACTATACACCCATACCCCCTGGGGGTGTCTAGTAGTAGTTGGAATGTATGACTTTTCATTACAGATGAGGGTGGCTGCTCAATCGGCGGTCGTCTTTGCCAAACATCTCAATCTGTAACGTCTGGACCGGTTTTTGAACCATAGCTGTTACAGATTTAGACAAACATTTCAGCCGAAAACTAACGTCTCGATCTGTAACAACTAGACCCCGTTTTACCGAGTATTTGTTACAGATCGAGACAATCTCGGAGCAGATGCCCCGGGCATACAACGTAAAACGCCGGGGCGCCCGCGTGATGGGCGCCCCGGCGCATGCTGGGCAGGGTTTGCGAAGCGGTGGGAGGGAGGAGAAGCCGTCCTCCTGAAATCCTTACTCCTGACGACGCTTCTTGTCGGTCAGGAAGACGCCAGCGGCTACGAGCACGACACCTCCGATGACAAACGTCTCACCGGTGAGCGCAGCATTGTCGCCTGTGGTGGGAAGTGCCGAGTTGGCGGCCGTCTTGGCGTTGCCGGTAGACGGCTTTCCAGCAGCCGGCTTAGCGGCAGCCTGCGTGATCTTGGTCTGCTCGGCCTTCGCTGCCTCTTGCTCCTGGCGGGCGATCTCGTCCTTCAGGGCTTGCTCGGCGGCTACGCGTTTTGCCTTCGCCTCGTTGTAGGCATTGAGCGCTGCGGTGTAGGCGGGCGTCGCAGCATCAAGGTCTGCCTGAGCGGCATCAAGTGCGGCCTTTGCGTTATGTTCTGCCTGCTTGGCGGCGACGCACTTGGCAAAGAGGGCATTGAGCGTATCATTCGCGTTTGCATCAGAGCCAGTAGCAATGCCGTTTTCGACGTTGATGGACTTTAGCTTTCCGAGGGTAGCGACAGCGGCATCCGATGCGGCCTGAGAATTCTCGATCGCCTGTTCGGCGTTCGCGATGGCATCATTTGCCGCACCAAGGGCGACTCCGGCCTCAGTCACTGCTGCGTCGGCGTCCTTCTTGGCCGCCTTGGCCGCGGTAAGATTGTTGGCCGCGTTGCTCAGGGCGTCGGCATGGGCCTTCTTTGAAGCAAAGTCGTTTTTCGCCGTGGTCAGATCGCTCGCAGCGTGCTCCGCGGTCGCCGCCTTGGCCTCGGCGTTGTCCTTCGCGGTGTCGAGGGCCTGCTTCTTGGCAGCCGCGTCGCGCTCCGCCTTTTCGAGAGCACTCTGGGCAGACGTCTGGGCTGCCGTGGCTTCATCAAGCGTTTGATGGGCCTTGTCAGCCTTTTCCTGAGCCGCAGCAACATCGGCAGAATACTTGGCAAGTTCCTTCTTTGCATCTTGCAGAGCCTGCTGCTTTACGAGAGTTTCTGCCTTGGCGTCATCAACCTTCTTCTGACTCTGAGCGGCTTGCTCTTGCGATGCCTTAAGCTCGGCGCGCTTCTGGTTGACGACCTGCTCTGCGGTCGCCACGTTACTTTGGGCGGCTTTGACCTGGTCTTCGGCTTCGGTAACTTTTCCGTTTGCCTTGGCGAGATTCTGCTCTGCTAGGGCAACAGCGGCGGCGGCACTTGCTGCGCTGTCGTTCTTGGCGGCAAGGTTGCTGTTCGCGGTATCAACGCCTTCCTGCTTTTGAGCGACGAGGGTCTCAGCTACCTTTACGGCATTGGCTTTCGATGCCGCTGTGCTGCGCTTTTGTTCAAGGTCCGTCTTTGCGGCGGCGAGCTTTTCGCTGGCTTTGGAGAGGCTCAGCTGATACTGATCAAAGAGATTCTCGAGTTCATCGATCGAGTATTCTTTCTCGTACGAACCGTAATTGTTGTCGATCTCCAAGACGAACACATACGGCCAAAGGGTTCCGCGCGAGTTGATGCCGTATCCCATGGTTTTGGCGTTAGGTTGTACGATATTCAAATAATGGCCGACGGTGCCAAAACCCACGCCTTGGGCTCCGAATTCGGTACCGTGACTCCAGAAAGTCTTCCAAGCATCTTTGGGGGCAACGTTGCCAAGGCCGGCTTTCGCTGCAGCATCGTCAAATATTTTCTTTTCGCCATCAACCCATTGGTGCGCGATGTTTTCTTTCGTGCTGAAGTTCCAAGCGGCATTTTCAAATCCGGCATAGTCTGAGTGCCCCTTCGTTGCGTCGGAGTAATTGGAATCAGACTGAGCGATTGCCATTTGCTCTGCCGTTACCTTAAGCTCGCTAAGGCCGACGCTTTTGCGATATTCATTAATTTCGCGCAGCTTGCCAAACGAAAGCTTGGCGTTGTCGAGTGACGTGCCGTCTTTTTTATCGCCAATGGTCGTCGGGTTTTTATCGCTCTGCCTATAGATGATGTTTGCAGCGTCGTTGGCACCGATGAACTGGTAGAAGCCGATGACGCGCTGCGCCTCCGCCGTCGTTGCCTTATCGGTTGCCGCCTTGCACGTATCGTATGCTTTCTGTGCATCGATAACGGCTTGATCGGCGGCCGCCTGGTTTGCCTTGGCAGTTTTGAGCGCCTTGTCTGCCTGCTCCTTCTCGGCTTTTGCCTGATCGACTTGTTTCTGAGCGGCCTTTGCTTTCTCCAGTTCGGTAGCATGTGCCTGCTTTGCCGAGGTCAACTCCGATTGCGCCGCATCGGCTTTCGTCTGGGCTGCCGTTACATCATTTTCGGCTGCTGCGACTGTCTGCTTCTTGGCTTCGAGCTCGCTTTCGGCACCGGTGAGGGCGTCCTGCTTGGATGC
>WGSQ01000050.1 GCA_014871605.1 Collinsella sp.
GGTCAGCCCGTGGGAGGCCAGGGCGCCGCTGACCGGTGGACGGCACCGAGCCGTCATCCAGACTGAAGAAGGGGGAGGCCTCGCGGCCTCCCCCTTTTTTGCGTTTAATAGAGAGTTGTAATACAAGAACTCGCCTTCGTTTAGCTTGTCTTACTGTTTGGCTGTATTTTGAGTCCTTCTTTTGTATTTGCGCGATAATAACTCCCATTGGCGTTAGGGAGGACTTGATGTTTACCGTTTTTGTCTTAGGCAATATTGCTTCGGGTAAATCGACTGCCTGCCGCTATCTCGAATCTCATGGCGCCATGCTTATCGATCTGGATGAGCTTGCCAAATCGCTGTATGTGCCAGGCTCCGATATCGTCAACGCCCTCGCGGAAGAATTCGGTTGGGACATTCTGGACGGGGAGGGCGGCATTCGCCGCAATGTCCTCGCTGCTCGAGCTTTCGCCTCTCCTGATACAGTTACGCGGCTCAATGGCATCGTTCATCCGGTTCTCATCGAACAGCTGTCACTGAGGATTCTTGATCCGGTTTGCTGCACGGTTTCGTCCCCCCGTTATCCCTTTGCGGTTGTCGAGGTTTCTGCCCCGACTGGTTTTGAGGATGCTTTTGGCCTGGCTGATGAAATTCTGGTTATCAGCGCTCCTTTAGCAGTTCGTCGCGAGCGTGCCATTCATCGTGGTATGGAGTCCTCTGATTTTGATGCGCGCTCTGCATGCCAACCTGATGAGGCTTCGCTTTGTAATCTCGCTACGACGGTAATCGATAATGCGGCTGGCGATAACTCGCTCTATGAACAACTGGACGCATGGCTTGCACGCCATGGCTTCGGGGATGTAGCGGATAAGGAGGAGGCCGATGCCTAAGACACGTTTCTTTACGTGGTATCGCTTGGCGCCACTTGCCGTTATGCTCGTCTTCGGTCTTATTTCGCTCGTCTACTCGTATGCCCCTGCCGTCTTCTTTAAGCCTTTGTATCCAATTGACTACGAGGCGTACGTAAAGCAATCGAGCATTTCGCACAATCTTGATCCGTATCTGGTGTGTGCTGTCATAAAGTCGGAATCGAATTGGGATTCCAAGGCTGAGTCGAATCAAGGCGCTCAGGGATTGATGCAGCTGATGCCCGAGACTGCCCAGGATATGATTGCTAAGGGTCTTGTCGATGGTAGCGAGTATTCAGCCGACAACCTTAACGATCCCGCTACGAACATCGAGTTTGGCTGTGCGTATCTTTCGTATCTTCTAACGTATTTTAACGGGTCGACTGACAGTGCCATTGCCGCCTATAACGCCGGCATGGGCAATGTCGACGGATGGGCGCAGCAGAGCACGTCGCTTCATAATGCAATCACCTTTCCCGAGACGCAGGCGTATCTGATTCGTGTCAATAATGCCTGGGTTCGCTACAAGACCCTCTATCCCGATCGGTTCGTATAGGACTATGCCTGCCGCCTGCGTATACTGCAGATATATGAGTTAGGAGTATCCATGGCGGAATTTGAAGTTGAGCGTGTTGGAGGAGAGCTCAAACGTTTTGGCGTTGAGGGCTCTGAGGTGCCGTTTGAGGTCGTGTCTCCATACGAGCCCGCTGGTTCACAGCCTAAGGCCATTGAGTCGCTTGTGCAGGGCGTGAGGAACGGAGATCGCTATCAGGTTTTGCTGGGCGTGACTGGTTCGGGCAAGACCTTCACGATGGCTAAGACTATTGAGGCCCTGGGGAAGCCGACGCTGGTCATGGCTCCCAATAAAACGCTTGCCGCTCAGCTCGCCAGCGAGCTCAAGGAATTCTTCCCTAACAACGCCGTGGTCTATTTTGTGTCGTACTACGATTACTATCAACCCGAAGCGTATGTGCCGCAAAGCGATACGTATATCGAGAAGGATTCCTCGATTAACGAAGAGGTCGAGATGCTGCGACATCAGGCGACCGCATCGCTGCTATCTCGACGGGATGTGATCGTCGTCGCATCGGTCTCGTGTATCTATGGCATTGGCTCTCCCGAGGACTATGCGGGCCTAGCTCCGAACGTCGACAAGAAGGTGCCGCTCGAGCGCGATGACTTTATCCATGCGCTTATCGATATTCAGTATGATCGCAATGACTATGACCTGGCACGCGGCACCTTCCGCGTGCGCGGCGATGTCGTCGACGTGTATCCGCCCTATGCCGAGCATCCGTTGCGGTTTGAGTTCTTTGGCGACGAGGTCGAGCTGATTGCCGAGATCGACGAGGTCACCGGCGAGATGCTTCGTGAGTACGAGGCCATTCCCGTGTGGCCGGCCTCGCACTACGTGACTGAGAAGCCTAAGGTCAAAGCGGCTCTGAAATCAATCAGCGAAGAGTGCGAGAAGCGTGTGGCCGAGCTCAAGGCGACTGATAAGCTGCTCGAGGCGCAGCGCCTGCAGCAGCGCACCGACTATGATCTCGAGATGCTCGAGACCATGGGTTTTTGTAACGGCATCGAGAACTACTCGCGTCATCTGGACGGTCGAAAACCGGGCGAGCCGCCGTTTACCCTGATCGATTACTTTCCTAAGGACATGCTCTGCATCATCGACGAGAGCCATGTAACGGTGCCGCAGATCCGCGGCATGCACGAAGGCGACCGCTCGCGTAAGGTGACGCTGGTGGAGCATGGTTTTCGTCTGCCCTCGGCACTCGATAACCGCCCGCTTCGTTTCGATGAGTTTGAGGCGAGGATTCCCCAGTTCATCTACGTTTCGGCCACGCCGGGCGACTATGAGCTGAGGGTTAGCCAGAACGACGTTGAGCAGATTATTCGTCCGACTGGTCTACTCGACCCCAAGATCGATGTGCGTCCGGTTCGTGGGCAGATTGACGATCTTGAGGACGAGATTCGCGAGCGCGTTGCCCGCAAGGAGCGCGTGCTGGTGACCACGCTCACCAAGCGCATGGCCGAGGACCTGACCGACCATCTGCTTGATGCCGGCATTAAGGTCAATTACATGCACTCCGATACAGCGACGATGGACCGTGTCGAGATCCTGCGAACGCTGCGCGAGGGAAAGATTGATGTTCTCGTTGGCATCAACCTGCTCCGCGAGGGTCTGGACCTTCCCGAGGTCTCGCTGGTGGCAATTCTCGACGCCGACAAGGAAGGCTTCTTGCGCAACCGCCGTTCGCTGATTCAGACGATTGGCCGTGCGGCCCGCAATGCCGACGGCGAGGTCATCATGTATGCAGACGTTGTGACCGATTCGATGAAAGAAGCCATCGAGGAGACGCAGCGCCGTCGTGAGATTCAGATGGCATATAACGAAGAGCATGGCATTGTGCCCAAGACGGTCCGCAAGGCCATTAACGACATTTCGAGTTTTATTGCCGAGGCCGAAAAGACTGTGGGCTCGAAGGGACGCTCGAAGGGCGACTCTCTGGGCCATGGTGCGTTCTATACGCCCGATGAAAACGGCGAGGGCGCCGCGCCGGAGACGGTGGCACCCGAGCAAACGCTTGCCGAGCAGCTGGAAGGGCTACCGCATGACGAGCTCGTGCGGATCGTCGAGACCATGGAGGAAGACATGCGTAACGCTTCCGCCGCCATGGACTTTGAGGAGGCGGCGCGTCTGCGCGATGCCGTCGTTCAGATTCGGGCGATGCTTGAGGGCGCATCTGAGGACGAAACGATTGAGCGTTTGCGTTCGCAGGCTCGCAAGGGCTCTACCTTTGCTTCGGGCAGAAAACGCCAGGGTGCACGGTTTAAGAAATAGCGAACAGGCCCCGAGTTCCCTGCGGAGCTCGGGGCCTGTGTCTTTTGCGCGCTGGAATTCGTGCGTTAGAGGTCTGCGATCAGGGCTTCGGCACAACGGATGCCGTCGGTGGCCGCGCTCATGATGCCGCCGGCATATCCAGCTCCCTCACCGCAAGGGTAGAGGCCCGGGGTCGACACGGCATGGCACGTTCGGTCTCGGGTGACAGTGACCGGTGAGCTCGAACGAGTCTCCACGCCGGTAAGAACGGCGTCGGGGCGGTCGTAGCCGCGTAGCTTTTTTCCGAGTAGGGGAAGTCCCAGGCGGAGCGACTCGACGATATGCTGCGGCAGGGCTTCGTCAATTGCCGTCCAGGTCACACCGAGCGGATAGGTGGGCTTTACCTTTCCGGGCGCCTTGCTGGCACGTCCTGCGAGGAAATCTCCGACGAGCTGTGCCGGTGCGTTCCAGTTGGAACCGCCCAGGCGATAGGCGGCCGCCTCGCAGGCACGCTGGAGCTCGATGCCGGCGAGCGGGTCATCGTTGGGAAGGTCCTCGGGTGTGACGTTAACGAGCAGGGCGGCATTTGCGTTGCGTCCGTCGCGGGCATTGAGACTGGCGCCGTTGACGCACAGGTGGCCCTGCTCGGAAGAGGCGGCGACAACCTGCCCGCCGGGGCACATGCAAAACGAGAACACGCTGCGGCCGTTGGGAAGATGGGCGACGAGCTTGTAAGGGGCTGCTCCGAGGGCAGGATGTCCCGCCGAGGCTCCGTATTGGACTCGGTCGATGTCGCGCTGCGGATGCTCGATGCGAACGCCCATGGCAAAGGTCTTTTGTGCGAGGGCCACGTTGTGGCCCTTAAGGAGCTCAAAAATATCGCGAGCAGAATGCCCGCAGGCGAGGATGAGGTGCTTTGTCTCGATTGGCTCACAAGCGGCGTCTTGGGACGATTGGACATCAATACCGGTGATGGCGCCAGACGCGTCGATGCGAATGTCGACGAGCTTCGTTCGATAACGGACGACACCTCCGAGCTGCTCGATGCGCTGGGATATAGCGGTGACAACCGTGGGAAGGATGTCGGAGCCAATGTGCGGCTTGGCATCCCACAGAATATCGCGGGGCGCGCCCGCCTCGACGAAGGTTTCGAGGATAAGGCGATGGGCGGGATTTTTGGTTCCCGTATTGAGCTTGCCGTCCGAGAAAGTCCCCGCGCCGCCCAGGCCAAACTGGATATTGCTCTCGGGGTCGAGGATGCGCTCCTTTAGAAAGAGGTCGATCGCCCGCGAGCGGCGAAATGCCGGGTCGCCGCGCTCGATGAGCAAGGGCTTAAGACCTGCTTCGGCGAGCGTAAGCGCAGCGAAAAGGCCGGCGCATCCGGCGCCGACAACGACAGGGCGTTCTTGAGGTGCGTCGGAGGCGGGGGAGGGGAATGAAGGCTCATCGTCTTCTATCGCGCGTACGCGCGAGCGGTCACGCTCGGCAACGCTGTCGACCGCTTCTCGCTCGAGGTGGGGACTAGTCAGCTCAACACGAAAGCTCAGGATAAAATGGACGTCTCGTTTTTTGCGAGCGTCGATTGACTTGCGGTGGAGCTCGATGGACTTGATCTCGGAGTCCTTGCAACGTAGGACGCGCTTGGCGACTCGCTTGCCAACAATGAGGCAGGCATTTTCATCGCCGGCTTCATCGAGCGACGCGTTGACTTGGGTGATTTCAATCATCGAGGTCTCCTTAGAGGCAAGAAAGAGGCCGTCCGGTATTCCAGACGGCCGAATGCGTTTTTGATTATAGACTGCGCGGCTACAGGCTGCTTGCAGCGCGAATGCCCGAGATCCAGGCCCACGCAAGGTTAAAGCCTCCGCAATCGGCGTCGATGTCGAGCGCTTCACCGCAAACGTAAAGCGGGGCGTCGACAACGCTGCGCGCGCGTAGGCTGGGTGTTGAGATACTCTCGACAGATACGCCACCACGCGTGACCTGCGCTGAGCGCTCCTCGGCTGTTCCCTCGACGAGCAACTTAAAGTGCTTAAGGATCGAGACCAGGTGGATGACATCGTTGGAGCCTGGATGGCACTGCTCGAACGCTGTGCAGACGACGCGGGAGAGTTGCGGGGCGAGCATGCCGTCGAGCCAACGGGGATCGCGGGGCGAAAAGCCGCCGAGCAGCTCAACGCGCCGGTTGAGCATATCGAGCAACTCGTCTTTGGAGAGGTCGGGGAAAACGTCGAGCAGGATCGTATCGCCGTGCTGGATACGACGAGAGAGGTTGAAGACAGCGACGCCCGAGATACCGAAGGTTCGAAACAGCACTTCACCGTCTTCGTGCCAGAGCTCATTATGATTGTGGGCGAGCGTCAAGCGGGCACGGACGCGCAGGCCATCCAACGTCTTGAGTGCCGCCTGATCGCCAACGACCGTTGCCGATACGGGACAGAGGACGGGGCGCAGCGAAGTGAGGGGGAGGCGAAACGTATCGGCGATACCGGTGGGGTAGCCGCCCGTGGCGATAATTACGGCGTGTGCCTGCAGGGTCGCGTTCTTGCGAGGGACATCGGTGAGCGCTTTCCGAAGCGAGCGGAGTTCCGATTTTCGGTCGTCGTGCTTTTTTGCCTTGAGCGTCCGCGCTGGACGGTCTATTTGGAGTGCCCAGCCTTCAGAAGCTTTGTGCGCTGAGGCAACGTTGGCTCCGCAGATTAAGGTGATACCTAGGCGGTCGCAAACGTTGAGAAGCGCGTCGCGCACCGATTCGGCGCGAAGGGAGCGCGGGTACAGCCGGCCTTCCTCGGAGGTTGTCATGATGCCCAGCGAGGAGAAGAAACCCATAAGCTCTTGTTCGGGCTGGGGGCCCATAACGGATTCGACGAATGCGGGGTGGTTATACCGCTGTGGATCAATCGATTCGTTGGAGAGGTTGCAGCGGCCGTTGCCGGTCGCAAGGAGCTTAAGGCCGCAGGCGACATCGTGCTCAACGATGCAGACGCTTTTGCCAGCGCGTGCGGCCGTAATGGCGGCGGCGAGGCCTGAAGCCCCGCCGCCGATTACCAGGACGTCATAGAAGGCGCTCGTGTTCACTTAGGCCTCGTCGGTCTCGTGCGGGGTAATGGCCTCGACGGCAGAGACTGCCTTGGGCAACATGCCATCGGGCAGCGCGGTCTCGACCTCGCCCTTATCGCAGGCCTCGGCGAGTGCCGGATTAATGGGAAGCTGGCCCAAGATGTCGAGGTTATAGCGCTCTGCGACCTCGGGGAGCTTGCTCTTGCCAAAGACCTCGATCTTCTTGCCGCAGTCGGGGCACTCAATATAGCTCATGTTCTCGACAATGCCCAGAATGGGGACGTTCATCTTCTCGGCCATGTTGACCGCCTTGGCGACGATCATCGAGACCAGATCCTGCGGGCTCGTGACGATGACGATTCCGTCGACGGGCAGCGACTGGAAGACGGTGAGCGCGACGTCGCCTGTTCCCGGAGGCATGTCGACCAGCAGGTAGTCGATGGGGCCCCACGAGGTCTCGCTCCAGAACTGCCTAATGGCGCCTGCGATGACCGGACCGCGCCAAAGGACGGGGTCGGTCTCGTTTTGGAGCAGAAGGTTGGAGCTCATGACCTTGACGCCGTGCTCGGAGATTTCGGGCAGCATAAGGTTGCCAAGGGCATGGACGTGGCGTCCGCTCATACCGAACATCTTGGGGATAGAGGGACCGGTGATGTCGGCATCGAGGACGCCGACCTTGTGGCCGTGACGGGCAAGCTCGGTGGCGATGGCACCGGTGACAAACGACTTGCCGACACCGCCCTTGCCGGAAAGCACGGCGATGACGCGTTTGACCTCGGACAGCGTGTTCTCCTCAAATTGCGACGGCGACGTTTGTCCGCCGGCGGCCTGTGCGTGCTCGCAACCCATGTATGACTCCTTTGTATATGTTGGGGCCGGGACCCCGTGATATGACACGAGCGTCATTGTACCCTCGTTTGCGAGCGGGAGTCATTTGCGATGCATTTGGGCCGAGCGTGCTTGCAATACGATGGGTCCAAGCGAATGGGCGGGCTTACTGAACTTTGCTGGCGAACTCGAGGTATTGCATGCGCTGCAGCTTGTCGATCGTCGAGGCGTATGGGCTGTCTTCAGATTCCAAGTCGTAGCGCAGCCCGTCGGCACCAAGGTAGCCGGCGACATTGATGGTGGGCACATCTGACCTTGTTGCAAGCAGGGCCTTTTGATAGTCGGTGAGCGGGGCGCCGATCTTATTAAGGGTAATGGCTGCAATCTCGTTTGCCCCGACGGTGTCGTAGACGTTGAGCTCGGTATTGCCGGCGATTTCATAGTTAGCCCAGACGAAATAGGTCGACTGGTAGATGCGGAAAGCGTGGCTTGCCGTATCTTCCTGAGGGTACAGCTCGTCGTTGAGAGCCGTTGCGGCGCTCGGCTGATGGTCGCCAAAAAAGACAAGGACAACCGGTCTGCCGATATTGCGGAGCTCGTTGATAAAGTACTCGAGGTCCCGGTCGGATGCGTTGATGCAGGTAAGATAGGTGTTGAGCGCGCTATTGGCACCCTCGCTGGCTCCCTCGACCCAATAGTTTGTCAGCTCCTCGGCGGGAACGGTGCCATAGTCGTAGCCGCCGTGATTTTGCATCGTGACGTCAAAGATGAACTGCGGGGCTTCGTCGGTTCTAAGCAGGTCGAGTATCTTGTCGTAGGTGGCGTAGTCGCATACGCCGGCATGGTAACAGGGCGCACCTTCGAAATCGCCGATTGAAAGAAAGTCTCCAAAGCCCAGCTGCTGATAGATTTTATCTCGATGGTAGTTGACGGGGTTTTGCGGGTGCATAGCGGTAGCGGTATACCCAAGCTCCTTAAGGTCCTTTGCCAGGCTGTTGACGCCATTCATCTGATATAGCTGATAGGGGATTTTGCCTAATCCGACAAAGGCCGTTGTCGCTCCGGTCAAAAATTCGAATTCGGAGTTCGCCGTTCCGCCACCGGCGACCGAAGCGAGCATGGTGCCGCGAACAAGTGTGTCGGGAAGCGAGTTGTAGAATGCGGGGCCGGTGTACCCGGCCGCCTGGAGCTGCTCAAAGCACGAAAGGTCGCTAAAACTCTCATTCATGACGGCAACAATCGTCGGCTTGATTTCATTGAACTGGGCAACGGCCGCCGCGCGCTGCTCGCTCGAGCCATACGTGCTGTCGTAGGTGGCGGCGAGCTCCTGCTCGATGCTCTGCGCCTCATCGGGCGTATAGTCTTCGGGCTTCTCAATGGGCAACTCGTTGACCATTTCGGTGAACGAAGTGATAAAACCCTGAGATGCATACGTGGTGATGGGCTGCCAACGGTCAAATCCAAAATTCAGCGCCTGCTCCAAGTCGATGCTGGAAAAGCCCGAGAGCCCCACAACGGTCACTAGCAGAAAAGCGCAGAGGTTAGCGGCGATTGCGGGGAAGACATGGGTAGGCGTACGGAGCTTTCTCGGTCGGATAAGCGAAAGAAGCCCCAGGGAAATCTCCAGCAGGGCTAGAGAGGTTACGATTCCGGCGGTAAAGGTAAACTCGTATCCCTCGCTCACTTCCATTGCGGTGCCAAGGGCCAAGATATCGCTTGGCAGGATGGCCTCGCCTTTAAACGTTATGACGAAGTGCTCGGCAATGCCAAGGATGCAACAGGCGACGGGCACGAGGGCCATGACGCCTCCATGACGCTGTCCCAGCAAATAAAGGGAGAGCAGAACCGTCGCGAGCAGTCCGACGGAAAACCCGAATGAGTTGGCGGGAATGCGATAGAACGTTTCGTTACAGGCAATTTCGAGTGAAACGAACGAGAGCGCTGAAACAGCGGCGATGACAAGGATGTCACGGCAAATACAGGCAACCGTTCCCGTCGCAAGATCGGTTTGGTCGATTAGTCCCGAAACCAAGGGCTCGATAAGAAGTATGACGGCGGCAGCACCGAGCGCCGAATAAGAAAGGACCCATAGGGAACTGTCCTCATTTACGAGCAATTGATTCGTAATCCATGCAGCTACCATGCCGAGCGGGATGAGGAGCGTCGCGCACCAAAAGACGCGGGCAATGGGCGGCTTTTCATTGTGTTTGATTGAAAAATACACGCGCACGACGACGGTGGCCACGATAAGGGCGGCGATGAATATGGGCAGATTGGCCATGTCACTCGAAGTGATTTCAAGGGGGATATCTTCGGTCATGGACGTTCCTCTGTTACAGCAAATTAAGTTCAGTATTAGATTACTGTAACCTTTCCACGGCATTTCGAGAAACAAAGCGCCCGATACGCAAAGCTAAAGGTCTGCGAATCTTGTATTACGAACATCTGTGCGCGTCGAGTGCGCTAAACTCATCGACAGTATGATTCGATGCAATAGGAGGCAAGGAGCTTCCATGTCTGATTCTTCTATCGTTATTCGCGGCGCTCGTGAGCACAACCTCCGTGATATCGATGTTTCCATTCCGCGTGACCAACTCGTGGTCATTACCGGTCTTTCTGGCTCGGGCAAGAGCTCGCTGGCATTTGACACTATCTATGCCGAGGGCCAGCGTCGATACGTCGAGAGCCTTTCGAGCTATGCGCGCCAGTTCTTGGGTCAGATGGACAAACCTGACTTGGATTCAATCGACGGCCTTTCGCCGGCAGTGTCGATCGACCAAAAGACGACGTCTAAAAACCCTCGCTCGACGGTTGGCACCGTAACCGAGATTTATGACTATCTGCGCCTGCTGTTCGCCCGTGTGGGCACCCCGCACTGTCCCGAATGCGGTCGTGTCATTGAGCGCCAGACGACCGACCAGGTTGCCGACAAGGTCTTGGCGGCGGGGGAGGGCCGCCGCGCGTTTGTGCTGGCACCGGTGGTGCGCGGGCGAAAAGGCGAGTACACCAAACTGTTTGAGGATCTTCGCGCCGAGGGCTTTAGCCGCGTGCGCGTTGACGGCGAAGTGCGCTCGCTTGACGATCCGATCGATCTGGACAAGAAGTTCAAGCACGATATCGAGGTCGTAGTCGACCGCATCGTGATTCGGGAAAACTCTCTGGGCCGCATCGCCGAGTCTGTTGAACAGGCGACTGCCTTGGCGCACGGCAATGTAAACGTGTACATGCTGCCCGATCGCGATGCTCCCGAGGGGACCGAGGGCGAACTGCTGGAGTATTCGTTGGCCTTGGCGTGCCCGGAGCATGGACACTCCATTGACGATCTTCAGCCGCGTGATTTTTCGTTCAACGCTCCCTATGGCGCATGTCCTGAGTGCGACGGCCTGGGCTTTAAGAAAACCGTTGATGCCGAGGCGCTGATTGAGGACCCCTCGAAGTCCATTGCCGACGGAGTCTTTGGTAGCCTGTTTGGCAATTCGAACTACTATCCGCAGATTTTTGCTGCGGTCTGCAAACACTTTAAGGTGAGCACCGATACGCCGTGGGAGGACTTGCCCCCTCGCGTGCGTCGTGCATTCTTGGATGGCCTGGGCGATACGAAGATCTCGGTCGACTACCAAAAGCTCGACGGACGTCGCAGCCAGTGGGATACCAAGTTTTCGGGCGTTCGCAACATCCTGTACGAACGCTATACCGAGACGACGAACGAGAACACCAAGGCGCGCCTGGAGAAGTACATTCGCGAGGAACCGTGCTCGAGCTGCCACGGCGCTCGTTTGCGCCCTGAGATGCTCGCCGTCACCGTGGGCGGCAAGTCCATTTACGAGGTTTGTTGCCTGTCGTGCCGTGAGTCGCTCGAGTTTTTTGAGGGCTTGGAACTTACCGAGCGTCAACGGTTTATCGGCGGCCGTATCGTCAAGGAAATCCTGGAGCGCTTGCGTTTTCTGGTCGATGTTGGACTCGACTATCTGACGCTCGATCGTGCCTCGGCGACGCTTTCCGGTGGCGAGGC
>WGSQ01000051.1 GCA_014871605.1 Collinsella sp.
ACACCAACAGCCCCAAGGCCCGCGAGGCCCGTCGCACCAACGTGCAGCTGCTGCTTTCGCAGCACGATTCGCAATGCACGAGCTGCGTGCGCAGCGGCAACTGCAACCTACAGACCATCGCCAACGACCTGGGCATTTTCTATCTGCCGTATCAAAGGCATTTGGCGGGCGAGGGCTGGGATTTCGATTTTCCCATCATCCGCGAAAACGACAAGTGCATTAAATGCATGCGCTGCATCAAAGTGTGTGAGAGCGTGCAGGGCCTGGGGATTTGGGACCTGACCAACCGCGCCACGCATACCGCCGTGGGTACCCGCGGGCGCGCGCCGATTGGCAAGACCGATTGCGTCGCGTGCGGCCAGTGCATC
The DNA here is from genome assembly GCA_014871605.1 of Collinsella sp. Lineage (GTDB taxonomy): Bacteria > Actinomycetota > Coriobacteriia > Coriobacteriales > Coriobacteriaceae > Collinsella. The sequence continues at coordinate 369 of WGSQ01000051.1, forward strand.
ACGCATTGCCCGACGGGCGCGCTGCGCGAGCGCGGCGACACCGAGACCGTGTTTGACGCGCTCGCTAATCCCGACAAGATCGTGCTGGTGCAGATCGCGCCTGCCGTGCGCAGCGCCTGGGGCGAGGAGCTCGGCATATCTCGCGAGGAGGCAACCGTCGAGCGTCTGGCCTGCGCACTGCGCCGCGTTGGCTTTGAGTACGTGGTCGACACCGATTTCTCGGCCGACCTCACCATTATGGAGGAGGGTTCCGAGCTGCTCGAGCGCCTAGGCGCAGCCGCCAAGGGCGAGGGTGACAGCCGCGGCTGGCCCATGTTTACGAGCTGCTGCCCGGGCTGGGTGCGCTTTGTGAAGGCGCGTTATCCGGAGTTTGTCGACAGCCTGTCCACGTCCAAGTCGCCGCAGCAGATGTTCGGCGCCATCGCCAAGACATACTACGCCAAGGTGCTGGGCGTGGAGCCTGAGCGCCTGTTCGTGGTGTCCGTTATGCCGTGCACGGCCAAAAAGGCAGAGTGTGCACTGCCGAGCATGTTGGGCGAGGGCGGTGCGCCCGACGTGGACGTTGCGCTGACGGTGCGCGAGATGGTGCGCATGATCCGCGCGAGCCACGTGAGCGTGGACACGTTGGTCGAGGAGCCGCTCGATACGCCGCTAGGCTTTGGCACGGGCGCGGGCGTGATCTTTGGCGCCACGGGCGGCGTGATGGAGGCCGCCGTGCGCTCGGCCTACTACCTGGTGACGGGCAAGAACCCGGATGCCGATTTCTTTACCGACGTGCGCGGACTCGACGGCTGGAAGGAAGCCGTCGCCGATATCGATGGCACCAAGGTGCGCGTCGCCGTGGCACACGGGCTGGGCAACGCCGCCCGCCTACTCGACGCGATTCGCGACGGCCGTGTGGGCTATGACTTCGTCGAGGTTATGGCATGCCCGGGCGGCTGCGTCGGTGGCGGCGGTCAGCCCATCCACGACGGCTGCGAGCTGGCAGCCGAGCGCGGCCAGGTGCTCTGGGGTCTCGATGCGAACGCCGAGATTCGCTTCTCGCACGAGAATCCCGATGTTCAGGCGTGCTATAGCGAGTTCTTGGGTGCGCCGCTCTCGCCGCTGGCCGAGGAATTGCTGCATACCGACCATCACGCATGGACGATGCCTAACGAGGGGACATGCTAGCGATGCGCGCGTTTGATTTCGAAATGTCGCGCCGGGGGTTTGCCTCGGCGCTTGCCGCGGGCGCGCTGTCGCTTGCGCTCGCGGGCTGTGGCGGCGGGGCTGCCGGTGCCGGGTCCGCCGCGGGCTCGGCTACCGGGTCTGCCGCTGACGGTGCCGCTGCCGAGCCGGTCGAGGTGCACGTCGCCTCGCTCAAGGGGCCGACCTCGATTGGCCTGGTGCAGTTTATGGACCAGGCTGCCGATGGCGAGACGGACAATGAGTTCGACTTTGCGATCAACACTGCCGCCGACGAGATTGTGCCCAAGGTCATTCAGGGCGATATCGATATCGCCCTGGTGCCCGCCAACGTGGCGAGCGTGCTCTACAACAAGACCGAGGGCGCGGTGCAGGTCATCGACATCAACACGCTGGGCGTGCTGAACGTGGTGACGGGCGATGCGAGCGTGGCCTCGTTTGGCGATCTGGCGGGCCATACCGTCTACATGACGGGCAAGGGCACCACACCGGAGTACGTCATGAACTACCTGCTGGAGCGCGCGGGCTTGGCCGGTCAGGTGACGCTCGAGTTTAAGAGCGAGCCTACCGAGGTGCTCTCGGCTCTGCTTGCCGACCCGACTGCCGTGGGCGTGCTACCCGAGCCGTTCAAGACGGCGGCCATCGCCAAGAGCGAGGGCAAGCTGTCGGCACAGGTGAGCCTGACCGATGTGTGGGATGAACTGGCGGGTGACACGGGCTCCCGTTTGCTGACGGGCGTAACCGTGGTGCGCCGTGCCTTTGCCGAGGAGCATCCCGAGGCCGTGGCGGAATTCTTGCGCCGCCATGAGGCGAGCGTGAAGGCCGTCAATGCGGCGCCGGCGGACTGGGCTCAGGCCGTGGTCGATGCGGGCATCGTGGATAACGCCACGATTGCCGAAAAGGCGATTCCCGGGTGCATGCTTGTCTGCCAGACAGGGAAGGATATGAAGGCCGCGCTCGGTGGGTACCTGCAGGTGCTGGCCGATGCGGACGCGAGCGCCGTGGGCAGCAAGCTCCCGGCTGATGATTTCTACTACATGGAGTAACCCGTGCGTGCGGTTGCGCGACAAATGATAGAGCGTATGAAGGCGGTGGCGGCAGCAGGTGCCGTCGCCGCCTTTTGGCTTGCCGTGTGGGTCTTCGCGGCGGCGCTGGTGGCGCAGCCACTGATCTTGCCGGGGCCGGGTGCTGTTGCCTTGGCGCTGCTGCGCCTGGTGTGCGATGGCGGTACCTGGGCGATTTTGGCGGGCTCGGGCGCGCGGATATTGGGCGGGCTGGCGCTTGCCGCGGTGTGTGGTGGCGTGCTGGCCGGGATTTCGTCACGTTCGCGTGCGTTTGCCCGCCTGGTGGCGCCGGCGCTGTCGTTTGTCAAGGCGACGCCGGTTGCCTGCGTGGTGGTCCTGCTGCTCATTTGGCTGGGATCGGCGCGCGTGAGCATCGCCGCGGTCTTTTTGATGGCGCTGCCGGGCGTGTATTTTTCGCTGGCCGAGGGCTTGGCACAGGTGAATAAACCGCTGGAGCAGATGTTCCGTCTGCATGGCGTGCGCGGCTGGCGCCTGTTTTGCGCCCATACCTGGCGCGAGGTGCTGCCGTTTGCGCTTTCGTGCGCCCGTGCCGTGATCGGCATGAGCTGGAAGGCCGGCGTGGCGGCGGAGCTGATCGGCATGGCGGTGGGCACCGTGGGTGAGCGCATCTATCAGGCAAAGCTTTTGATTGAGACGGCTGATCTGCTGGCGTGGACCGTGCTGGTTGTTATGGCTTCGTGGGCATGCGAGCGCGTGCTGGTGTGGCTGCTGCGGGCTTCGGGGCCTGCGGCGTGGCGTGCGGCGGTGCTGTCGCATGGACGCGGCTTGCGCGGGCGTGCGGGCGCTGCCGACGTGGCGGAGCTTGCGCTTGCCGTGGGCGATCGCGCGCCCTGGGCGCCGGCGCTGGATGGTCTGGTGCTCAACGTGCCTGCGGGTGGGCGTATCTGTGTGATGGGCACCTCGGGCGTGGGCAAGTCGACGCTGCTTGCGCTGGCGGCGGGGGAGTGCGCGCCGTGCTCCATGGTGTTTCAGGATGTGCGCCTGGTAGAGGGCGCCTCGGCTTTGGATAACGTGCTGGTGTGCGCCGACGCGCGCGTGGACGCCTCGAGTGCCGCGGCCCTGTTGCGCCTGCTGGTGCCGGGGGTCGATGTGCATGCTCGTGTGGCCGAGCTCTCGGGCGGGCAGCGCCGTCGCGTCGAGATTGCCCGAGCCCTGCTGTGTCCGGGCGGCGCAGTGATTCTGGACGAGCCCTTTACCGGCCTAGATACCGCTGCGCGCGACGCATGCGCCGAGGTCGTGCTCGACTTGCTCGTCGGCCGCATGCTGTTGCTTGCTACACACGATGCCGTCGACGCTCAGGCCCTCAATATCTCGGACATCATCACGCTCTAAATACTTACTCAGCAACAAAATGATCCGTTTTTTCTCCGTCCCCATAGGGTTGGGTATGGTATTCTATCTGCGGGGTAATACTTAGGATTACCAAGTAATACCAACGCAGTAGAAACAAACTCCAGATGCGGGCCAATCGGGTTGCCTTCACAGCCCGTCGCCCAGCCGCGTGGCCCGCATCTATCCGCACCACCGTCGTTTCAAAAAGGAAGCGCCATGGCAGAACACATGACCCCGGTTGTCGCGAAGGTCTTGCCCGAGGAAAAGGCGGCCTTCGCGGCGGCAACCCAACTCGTAGGCACCACGCCGTCCAACGCCATCCGCATGTTCATCGCCGCGTTCAATCGCTGCGGCACCTTTCCGTTCGACATTTCGCCCAGCGGGGCCTTTGGCACTGCGCCCGATTCTCATCAATAAGTGATCCGTTTTCCTCCGTCCCCATGGGATCAGCTCTCTGCCGAGTTGTGGTAGAACTAGGGAACGGTTTTGAGGAGGTTGACATGCTCAATGCGATAGCGTGGGCGCTTGCCTGTTTTGGCGTTGTCGCTGCCGATATAGCCCTGAGCGTGGTTCTGTTTTCTGTTCTCGGTGCCGTGTCGGCGCTGACGGGCTATCCGATCGACAATCTCGATATCCAATGGTTCCAGGCTGCCGCTCAGACGGCGTCGTTTTTGATGGCGCTGCTGTGGTGGCGTTATCTGTGGCCGCGCTCGTTTATGGCGCGCCAGCAAGGCGAGCGCCCGTTCGGTGGGGGAGCAGGCGCGGCATGGAAGCGCATCGTCTGCGTTGTCGTGATCGGCCTGTCCATGCAGGTGGTCATTAGCTATCTATGCGACGGCGTGCTGTCGCTGCTGCCCGAGGTCGCGGCAGACTATAGCGAGCTCGTCGAGGAAACAGGCATGGGCGACACGAGCTATCTGGCCGTTCTGACCACGGTGATTGGCGCGCCATTTTGCGAAGAGCTCCTGGTGCGCGGCATCATCTTTGAGTTCTCACTGCGTGCGTTTAATCCACAGTGCCATCCGCTCTGGAAACGTCGGCGCCGCGTGAACGCGCAAGACGGCGCCATAGTGCCCTGGGCGGCCCCGAGTGCCTGGGGCGTCGCCGCGGCAATCGTACTGCAGGCGGCGGTCTTCGGCTTTATGCACATGAACTGGGTGCAGGGCTGCTATGCGGGTGTTGCCGGCCTCATCTTTGGCTGGGTGCTCGTGACCACCGGAAAGCTCCGTTACACGATCCTGCTGCACTTTGCCTTTAATGCCGGGTCGTATCTCATGGGCCTGCTGTGGTTTGTGAACACGCCGCTCGACGTAGTGATCACGGTTGCCATCGCCGGCTTTGTGCTGGTAGAGGCGATGCGGTCGCTCAAACTGACGTGCCAGACGGATCGTCCCTACCAGCAAGCGTGATTCCCCTAAGGAAAACACGGCTAGGCGTGTCTGAGCGTGTTACCCCTAGGGAAATCACGACTGGAGACAGCCCAAGCGTGTTTCCCCTAGGGAAAACACGCTTGGCCGATGAGGAGACGCCGACTGGCCAAGAGACACCGGTCGGCCCTCGCCGCACTAATTGCGGCGTCCGCCTCCGTTGGCGCCCTGACGCCCCTGTGCCGCGCGATTGCGACCGGCAGTGTTCTGCGCGCGGGACATACCGCCGTGACCCTTGCTGCCCTTGGGCCCCTTGCCGGCGGCGCCACCGTGGGCCTTGCCGCCCTTCTTGCCGGTGCCATGCCCACCGCCGGCAGACGTCTCGCCCGGGCGTGGCGGCACGGGGCGAATCAGGCAATGCTTGGTATAGCCGATCAGATCACGACGCCCGGCCTTCTCTAGCGCCTCGCGCACCAGCTTGTAGTTCTCGGGCTTGCGATACTGGATGAGCGCGCGCTGCATGGCCTTCTCATGCGGGTCGCGCGCCACGTAGATCGGCTGCATGGTGCGCGGATCTACACCGGTGTAGTACATGCAGGTCGACATGGTGGACGGGGTGGGGTAGAAGTCCTGTACCTGCTCGGGCATGTAGCCCATGTCGCGCACGGCCTCGGCAAGGTCCACGGCTTCCTTCATGGTTGAGCCCGGGTGGCTCGAGATGAGGTACGGCACCACATACTGCTTGAGTCCATACTCGCGGTTCAGGCGTTCAAATTTACGGCAGAACGCGTTGTAGACGGCGCGGCTCGGCTTGCCCATCACGGACAACACCGCGTCGCTCACGTGCTCGGGCGCTACGCGCAGCTGGCCCGAGACATGGTGCTCCAGCAGCTCGCGCAAAAACTCGTCCGAGGCATCGGCCATGGTGTAGTCAAAGCGGATGCCGCTGCGCACGAAGACCTTTTTGACGCCCGGCAGCTGGCGCAGGTCGCGCAGCAGCTGTGTGTAGCCGCTCTCGTCGACCACCATGTTCTTGCACACACTTGGCCACAGGCAGCGCTTGTTCTTGCACACGCCGTGCTTGAGCTGCTTGTCGCAGGCGGGACGGCTAAAGGTGGCCGGCGGGCCGCCCACGTCGTTGATATAGCCCTTAAACTCGGGATCGCGCGTGAGCAGTGCGGCCTCGCGCATGATCGAGTCGTGGCTGCGCATCTGCAGCACGCGCCCCTGGTGGAAGGTGAGGGCGCAAAATGAGCACTCACCAAAACAGCCACGGTTGGAGCTAATGGAAAACTTGATCTCGGCAAAGGCCGGCACGCCGCCTGCCGTGTCGTAGTCGGGATGCCAATCGCGTGCGTAGGGGAGCTCGGCCACCTCGTCCATCTCATCGGTGGTGAGCGTCGCCGATGGCGGGTTCTGCACCACATAGACGCTGTTGGGGTAGGGCTCTACCAGGCGGTGTCCGGTGATGGGGTCCATATTCTGCTGCTGCACATTGAAGCTGCGTGCGTAGTTGAGCTTGTCGGCGGTAAGATCGTCCCAGCTGGGCAGCAGGTCGTAGTCGTAGACCTCGTCGAGCGAACCCGTGCGGTAGACGGTGCCGTTGATATAGGTGATCTGATCGACGGGCAGCCCCGCGTCGAGCGCGTCGGCAATCTCGACAATCGCGTGCTCGCCCATGCCGTAGATGAGGATGTCGGCGCCCGAGTCGAGCAGTACCGAGCGCTTGAGCTTGTCCTGCCAGTAGTCGTAGTGGGCCAGGCGGCGCAGGCTCGCCTCGATGCCGCCGATGATGATAGGAGCGTCCTTGAACGTCTGGCGGATGAGGTTGCCGTAGACCGTGACGGCTCGGTTGGGACGGCGCCCCTCCTCGCCACCGGGGGTATAGGCATCGGTGTGGCGGCGGTGCTTGGTCACCGAATAGTGGTTGACCATGGAGTCCATGTTACCGGCGCTGACGAGAAAGCCCAGGCGCGGCTCACCGAGCACGCTGATGCTGGCGGGGTCGGTCCAGTCGGGCTGGCAGATGATGCCCACCTTGTAGCCGTGCGCGTCGAGGACGCGGCTGATGATGGCCATACCAAAGCTAGGGTGGTCCACGTAGGCGTCGCCGCAGATGTAGACATAGTCGCACTGGTCCCAGCCGCGCGCATCCATGTCGGCGCGGCTGACGGGGAGGAACTTATCGCGGCCCGGACGCCAGGGGCGCGTGGGCGCTGCTGGGGTATGCGTGGTGTGCCCACCCTGCGCCTTGCCGCCGCGCTTTTGCTGCTGGCCCTGTTTGCCCTGCTGACTGCGCTGGTTGTTCTGAGCGTGCTGAGGCTTTTTTGCCACGATCCCTCCCGGTGTTTGTATGCTGCACGTAATTGTAACCAGTCTTTTTGGGACGGGGCTAAAAAGACTGGTGGAGTACACGAGCTGGCGGATCGGCGTGTCGATGCGGGTGCCGGCGCCGCGCCCGCTGTTTGTTTCCAGACTGTGTATCTGCGCGTTGGAGAACCCGTCTCGCGCGCACGCCATGTTGTCAATGGGTTACAGTATGAACGGCGGCTATGTTTCCGCCAACGCACGAGAGAGTCGTCAACAAGGAGGATGCACGACGATGCAGCGTGCCAAACAGATATCGGAGTCTATTGAGCTGGGCATCATCTTGGCGCTCGCCGGTGGCTTTATGGATGTGTATTCGTACATTGGGCGCGACCATGTTTTCGCCAACGCACAGACGGGCAACATCCTGCTCGTGGGCGTGAGCATCTCGGAGGGCAACTGGACGCTGGCGGGACGCTACTTCTTCCCCGTGGTGTCGTTTGCCGTGGGCATTATGCTTGCCGACCTGGTACACGAACGGTTTGGCAGCGTGATTCACTGGCGCCAAGTGACGGTGTTCTTTGAAGCCGTCATCTTGCTGGGCGTGAGCTTTATCCCCGGTGGCGGTTACAACCTGCTCGCCAACTGCCTCACCTCGTTTGCCTGCGGTATGCAGGTCGAGAGCTTCCGCAAGATCCATGGTCACGGCATCGCTACGACCATGTGCATCGGTAACCTGCGCAATGCGCTGCAAAACGTGGACGATTACATCATCACCCACAGGCGCGGCTTTTTGGAAAACGGCCTGCTGTACTTTGGCGTGATCTTTACCTTTGTGTTTGGCGCCGTGTTGGGCAACTGGTGTATTGAGCGCATGGGCCTGCACGCCATCGTCGTGGCGAGCTTGCTGCTGTTTGTCGCGTTTGCCATCATGTTCATCGACCGCGAGCGCGACTTGCACAGGAAATGGGCCCGCATCATAGCTGACTGGCAGACCGCGAGTCTTAAGCGCTAAGGTGCATGTTCGTAACAACATTCAGGAGCCAGAAAAACTATCTAGCTCCTGAATGTTGTTACGAACTGCTTTTTGCGATTTATTCGAGATGTTCTTCAATCCGAGCCCTAAGAAGGGCAATGGCTGTAGGTATTCCAATTGCGGCGGCTAATTCGGCTTTATCCAAAACCTGTATGCTAAAGCACGATTGTTTATCACATTGAAGGACGATAACTGAAGATAGTTTCACTTCCCGTTGGCTGAATACATCGTAATCTCCAAATAGGAAGTTACCTTTTATTGTGTAATTCGGTATGTTCGTTACGCACTTCATCTCAAGTCTGTTTAGGCCATAATCAAACACCGCAACTTCCTCGTGTTCGATGATGAGCGCAACCCTGGGCATGTTGCTAAAACCACCGTCGACGACAGTGAAGAGTTTTTCATTTGCATCGTCATAAACGGTATATTTAAGACTCAATAGCTGTCCTAGTGGACCCGTGAACCCATGTTTTTTGATGTTGAGGTTGTCTCCCGCTGGGTTGATGAGAGCCAGAGTATGCGGATAAGGGTTACCTTCAATTGAGATTCGATATTCGTTTGTAGCCGTCTTGCTCGATTTAGGACCACTAGCCACCATGTGTCATCGCCTCGATCGAATTGGAACCGCCTTCTGCTTCGTGCGGAGAATTACGCTGTACGTTGCAGTAGATGCAGCTGCAATAACCGCATGGGCAATTTCTAACAAAATGAATAACGCTATTTGCTGCATGCATGTTATTTACTATAAAGTATCCTTTTATAAACGTATTGTCAAACATATATTGCTAAAACAGAAACAATTTATAGACTGAGTTGGTCGTATTCTTTGGGCGATTGCTCCTATAATCTAGCCTTCGCTGCTGTCGGGAGGGAAGGACTAGAGCGCCGTTATTATGTTGAAACGCTTTAACACTTTTGACGTTCTCACGTGCTTTTTGTTTCAAAAGCGTTAGGATGGGGCTTATAGCGCGGGGCGTAATGGATGCCCCGCACACGATGGGAGGCTATCAATGGCTAATCGTTTCGTTCTCAACACCATCTCTTATCATGGTTCCGGCGCCATCAAGGAGATCCCCGGCGAGCTCCAGCGTCGCGGCTACAAGAAGATCTTCGTCTGCTCCGACCCCGACCTGGTCAAGTTTGGCGTTACCGCTAAGGTGACCGACGAGCTCGACGCCGCCGGCATCGCTTGGAGCCTCTACTCCGAGATCAAGCCCAACCCCACCATCCAGAACGTCAAGGACGGCGTCGAGGCCTTCAAGGCCGCCGAGGCTGACGCTATCGTGACCATCGGTGGTGGCTCCTCCATGGACACTGCTAAGGCCATCGGCATCATCATCAACAACCCCGAGTTCGCCGATGTCCGCAGCCTCGAGGGCGTTGCTCCCACCAAGAAGCACGCCGTGTTCACCATCGCCGTGCCGACGACTGCCGGTACCGCTGCCGAGGTGACCATCAACTACGTCATCACCGACCCCGAGAAGGTCCGCAAGTTCGTGTGCGTCGACACCAACGACGCCCCCGAGGTCGCCGTCGTCGACCCCGACATGATGGCCTCCATGCCCGCCGGCCTGACTGCTTCCACCGGCATGGACGCTCTGACCCACGCCATCGAGGGCTACACCACCAAGGGCGCCTGGGAGCTTTCCGACATGTTCCACTTTGAGGCCATTAAGCTGATCAGCGAGAACCTGCGCGACTCCGTCGCCGAGGCCAAGTCCGGCAAGCCCGGCTCCGGCCGTGAGGGCATGGCTCTTGGTCAGTATGTCGCTGGCATGGGCTTCTCCAACGTCGGCCTGGGCATCGACCACGCCATGGCTCACACCCTGTCCGCTCACTACGACACCCCGCACGGCGTCGCTTGCGCCATGCTGCTGCCGATCGCCATGGAGTTCAACAAGCCGGTTTGCGCCGAGCGCCTGGCCAAGGTTGCCGTCGCCATGGGCGTTGACACCACGCGCATGAGCACCGACGAGGCTGCCGATGCCGCCATCGCCGCCGTTAAGCAGCTCTCTGCCGACGTGAACATCCCGCACGTCTGCGAGGCCATGAAGGCTGACGAGATCGAGGTCCTGGCCAAGGACGCCATGGCCGACGCCTGCTTCCCGGGCAACCCGCGCGAGGCGACGCTCGACGACGTCATCGAGCTCTTCAAGAAGATCTGCCCGGCTGCTTAACCTGGTTCGGCGGGCCCCGCCCGTTAGCCCCAGAATCGTCCTCGGACATGTCGGAGGCCCCGCTGCGCACTACGTGCGGGGCCTCCTTCTGTCCTGCGGAAAGATTCTGGGGCTAACGGGCGGGGCCCGCCGGCTCGTTGTCGTGGCGGGCACTGTTCGGAAGAGCTCGATGGGTCATCTCGTTGGGTAAATATTTGTGCGTGATGGTATCGTTGTTGGGGCTTTTACTGATTACGGGATGTTGACTTTGGAGTTGTGGATGGTGTCCCAAATGGATTCTACGCTTGGTTTTATTACTGACCAGCTTAAGACGCTGACTTCTATTGCTTCGCCTACGGGGTTTACTCGTGCGGCGACTGATTATCTGATGGAGACCCTGCGCGATATGGGGTTTGGGCCTGA
>WGSQ01000052.1 GCA_014871605.1 Collinsella sp.
GACGTTGGAGAACATCTGGAAAAAGCGACGATAGCTGTCCCAGGCAAAGCGCGTATTCTGCGTCTGGGCGATAAGGCCCTGGACCTAATCGTCGTTGAGGCCCAGGTTGAGGACTGTGTCCATCATGCCGGGCATGGAGAACGGAGCGCCCGAGCGGACCGACACGAGCAGCGGGTCGGAGGCGTCGCCGAGCTTTTTGCCGCAGCGGGCCTCAAGGTCTGCCTCGGCGGCAACGATCTCATCGAGTGCGCCTTCGGGCCAGACGTTGCCGGCACCGGAGTACTCGACACAGGTCTGGCAGGTAATGGTAAAGCCACCGGGAACCGGCAGGCCGATACGGCTCATCTCGGCAAGGTTAGCGCCCTTGCCACCAAGCACGAAGTTCATGGACTTGTCGCCCTCGGTGATACAGGTGCCCTGGGCGTCGGTTCCAAAACGGTAAACCCTCTTGCAATCGCTCACGATACTTCCCCTTCCATGCGCTTACGCGCACGACCGTGGTAACGAATCGACCCACCGGATGCGGGCCGTGAGGGAACTATACGGCGCGTTTTGGGCAGGCTTGAGCAGAGGGTGCGCGGTTTGGTAAACGTGCTAAAACCGGCGGTAAACGGTAGGTAAAGGTGGTTACCTTATGAAGATACCACTACAAGGAAAATGCAGGTCGGATGCGATGTTTTTGCTAAATCGCTTTACCATTTATCAACATTATTTCCAAGTATTCTCTTTGGGTAGCTAAAAGAGCCCCGTCCCAAATTAGCTACCCAAACAACCTTGTCCCAAGTGAACTACTTTTGTTGAGCGCGGCGGGCGGCACGGCGGGCTCTTGCCTCTTGAATCTCTTCGAGGTGAGCAATGATCTCGGCAGCGCTCTCCTCGATGGCCTTGCCATCGGTACGAACCACAAAGCAGCCCAGGCGTTTCATGAGCGCGCGGGCTTCAGCAAGCTCGCTGCGCACGCTCTCGGGCTCGGCATAGGAGCCTGCGACGGCACGGGCGTAGTCATCGCCCAGACGGCTATCGCGAATCTCGGAAATCACGTCGACGGTCGAAATCAAGCCAAACAGCCGCATCGGGTCGACCTCGTAAATCGACTTGGGCGGTTCCATACCATGCGCCAACGGAACATTGGCAACCTTGTAACCCTGATAAGCCAAATACATCGACAACGGCGTCTTGGATGTACGCGACACACCCAGCAGCACGATATCGGCACTCGACAGATCGTCACAACCACGACCGTCATCGTGCTCAACGAAATACTCCATGGCCTCGATACGATGGAAATACCGATCGTCGGTCTTGTGAATCACGCCCGCAACGCCTTTGGGCGGCACACCGATGAGCGACGACAATACGGCGAGCGTCGGACCGATCAGGTCGACCGAGCGAATGTGCAGCATGCCCAAATAATCGAGCACGCGGGCGCGAAGCGCCGGATCGACGATGGTGTGGAACACGGCGATATCGCGATGGTCGGCATCGACGCGCGGCCCCACAAATGACTTGACCTGCTCCACGGAGGTCACCTTAGGCAGGCGCAAAACGCGAAAAGCCCCTACATCAAATTGCCCGGACGCCGCAAGCACCACCTCACAAGCGGTATCGCCGAGCGAGTCGGAGATAACGATAACGGTGGGACGAGCGGTGACCGGGCAATCCATGCGGGGCTCCTTTTGCGCTTATGCGCAGGCTGGCTTACTTTTTGCGGGCAAGCTCACCGATGTTGGCGATGCCGGAGAAAACGGCCTCGAAGCGGTTGAGCAGCTTAAGGCGATTATCGCGAAGCTGCTCGTCCTTGTCCATGACCATGACCTCGTCGAAGAAGCGGTCGATGGGGGCGCGCAGGGCGGCAAGGGCGGCAAATGCGGCCGGGTAGTCCTCGGCAGCAAGGGCGGCGTCGACAGCGGTCTGAGCAGCCTCGGAGGCGTCGGCAAGCGCGAGCTCGGCCTCGCCCATCAGGCTGCGGTCGTACTCCGCACCCAGCTCGGGCTTGGAGATGTGCGCGGCGCGGGCATAGGCGGTCGCCAGGTTGTCGAAGGTCTCGGCGTCGTTCTTGCGGGCCTCATCGAGCGCGGCGCAGCGGGCGAAGAAGACGGACGGGGCGATGATGTGCACCGCGGAGACGGCGGCAACGGTATCGGCCGGAATCTTCTCGTCGCGGGCCATGCTCACCAGACGGCCGTGGAAGAAGTCACGGACCTGCTGGGCGACCTCGGCGGCGTCGAACTCAATGCCCTGCTCGCTATAGAGCTCGAGAGCGAAGTCGATGAGCGACGTGGGGTCGATCGGCAGGCGGTCGCGCAGGATGTTGATGATGCCGATAGCGGCACGACGCAGCGCGTAGGGGTCCGAAGAGCCGGTCGGGGACTCGCCGATGGAAAAGATACCGGCGATGGTATCGAGCTTGTCGGCGCAGGCCACGATGCAGCCAGCGGTGCCCTCGGGCAGCTCGTCACCGGCAAAGCGAGGACGATAGTGATCGCGAATAGCATGGGCGACCTCGTCGTTCTCCCCCATCGCGGTCGCATAATAACCGCCCATCACGCCCTGCTGGCTCGTGAACTCGACAACGGCGTTGGACACCAGGTCTGCCTTGCACAGGTGCGCGGCGCGAGCAGCGTCGGCGGCAAGATGGGCGCCCAGATGAGCCTCGCGGGCGATAGCGAGCGCGAGCTGCTCGATGCGCTCGGACTTGGCGAGCACGCTACCGAGCTTCTCCTGGAAGGCAACCTTGGCCAGACGCTCACGGAATTCGTCGAGGGAGATCTTCAGGTCCTCCTCGTAGAAGAACTTTGCGTCGTCCAGACGGGCGCGCACGACGCGCTCGTTGCCGTCGATCACGCGCTCGGCGTTCTCGGGCTTGCTGTTGGAGACGACCACGAACTCACGCGTGAGCTTGCCCTCGCCGTCATAGATCGGGAAGTAGCGCTGGTTGGTGAGCATGGACTCGCAGATGATCTCGTGCGGGACCTTGAGGAACTCCTCATCGAAGGTACCGACGAGCACCGTCGGCCACTCGCAGAGGTTGATAACCTCCTCGAAGACCTTCTTGGGCGTGTCGACATGACAGCCGGGGCGAGCGGCCTCAACCTCGGCGATACCGGCAAGGATGGCCTCGCGACGACGCTCGGCAGAAAGCACGCCGGCGTCCTCGAGCACCTGCTCATAAACAGCGGGGCTGGCAACCACATGGTCGCCAGGGCCAAGTACACGATGACCGCGCGTGGTGTTGCCGCTCGTCACGTCGGCAAACGACACGGGCACGACATCCTCGCCCAAAAGGCAGCAGATCCAGCGGACCGGACGAACAAAGGTCGCATGCTCATGACCCCAGCGCTGGCTGCGGTAGTTGGGCCACTGCAGGCCGGCGATGGTCTTCTCGCACAGGGCCGTCAGGATCGGGGTGGCCGGTGCGGAGGGAATATTCTTCTCGGCGAACACATACTCGCGACCGTCAGTGTCCTCGCGACGGACCAGGTCTTCGGCAGCCACACCGCACTTGCGGGCAAAGCCCTGGGCGGCCTTGGTGGCGTTACCGTCAGCGTCGAAGGCAATGTTGGCCGCGGGGCCACGCTTGACCTCGTGAACCTCATCGGTCGCAGTGGCGACGTTGGCAACGAGCGCAGCCAGGCGACGCGGGCTCGAGATCACGCGGACCTCGCCGTGGGCCAGACCGGCCTCGTCGAGACCCTTGGCGATCATGGTACCAAGCTGCTTGACGGCATTGTTCAGCGGTGCAGAGGGCATTTCCTCCGTACCGATCTCAAACAGGAAATCCTTAGCGTCTGCCATGGCTTACGCCACCTCGCCTTCCTGGTCGGCATTCTCGTTGACTCCGGCGACCTCGGCCATGTAGGCCTCGCAGCACGCCTTGGCGACGGCGCGGACGCGCAGGATGTAGTTGGCACGCTCGACCGCGGACAGGGCGCCGCGGGCATCGAGCAGGTTGAAGGCGTGGCTGCACTTCATGACACAGTCGTACGCCGGCAACGGCAGCTTGCGCTCCAGGCAGGAATGGCACTCGGCCTCGTAGTCGTCAAACTTCTGACGCATCATCTCGACGTTGGCGACCTCAAAGTTATAGGCACTGAACTCGCGCTCGTTCTCGAGGAACACGTCGCCGTAGGTCATGGGCGTGCCGTCGGGCAGATAGCTCCACACCAGATCGTAGACCGAGTTGACGCCCTGAGCGTACATGGCGATACGCTCCAGGCCATAGGTGATCTCGACGGGCACGGGGTCGACCTCGATACCGCCCACCTGCTGGAAGTACGTGAACTGCGTGACCTCCATGCCGTTGAGCCAGACCTCCCAGCCAAGGCCCCAGGCGCCCAGCGTCGGGCTCTCCCAGTCGTCCTCGACAAAACGGACGTCATGGTCGTTGGGGTCCAGGCCAATGGCAGCAAGAGACCCCAGGTAAAGCTCCTGAGCATTAACCGGAGAGGGCTTAATGAGCACCTGGAACTGATAGTAGTGCTGCATGCGGTTAGGGTTCTCGCCGTAGCGGCCGTCGGCGGGACGGCGGCAGGGCTGCGCATAGCAGGTGCGCCATTCGGCGGGACCGAGCGAGCGCAGCGTGGTCGCGGTATGGAAGGTACCGGCACCGACCTCGGAGTCATAGGGCTGCATAATGACGCAGCCCTGCTCGCCCCAGTACTGCTGGAGGCGCAGGATGATGTCTTGGAAGGAAAGCGATGAAGCGTTCATGCCTCTAATATCCCCTCGTCGAAACGATTACACGGTTAGGTACTGTACTATAGCGGTTTTTAGTCGATAGCGCCGATGCGGTTGAGCGGCCAGTAGCGCACAAGCGCCACAGCGATCAAATCAGAGCGATCGACGGGACCAAAGTAGCGCGAGTCGGCAGAGTTTTCGCGGTTGTCGCCCATCACCCACACGCACCCGTCGGGAACGGTGTAGGGATAACTCACCTGGGCGCCAGGCGCTTGGACCGAAAGCGGCCAGCTCATGCCCGTCGTATAGTCCTCATCGAGCGCTTGGCCGTCAACGACCACCTTGCCGTCCTGCAGGTCGACCGTCTGGCCGGCCGTGGCAATAACACGCTTGACAAGAACATCATGCTCGGAAGTGACATCGGGGTTGTGGAACACCACGATATCACCCTGTTTGACGGGCTGACCGAGCTCGAGGCTCACCTTTTGTGCCAGGATCTGGTCGCCAATCTCGATCGTGTCCTCCATGGAGCCGGTGGGTACCACAAAGGGCTCGACCACAAAGGTGCGGATCAGGAAGGTGGCCACGAGCGCGATCGCGATGACCGCGACCCACTCAAAAGCGCCCCTCAACGCGGAATGCTGCGATGGAACCATTCTCACTCCTCGCTCTGCGAATACGAAGCGTCCAGAATCTCCTGCGCGTATGCGCGCTCCTGGGGCGTAAGCCGTGCCGTCTCGATCAGGTCGGGACGCCAGCGGCAGGTGCGCTCGATGGCATTCTTACGGCGCCAGGCGTCAACCTTGGCATGGTCACCGCTCACGAGCACCGGCGGCACGCCCTCGCCGTTGAATTCAGCAGGGCGAGTGTACTGCGCATACTCGAGCAGGCCTCCGTCCTCGGCGGACGAGAACGACTCGTCGACGTTGCTCATCTCGTCACCAAGGGCGCCGGGAATCAGGCGTACGACGGCATCGGCAACGACCATAGCGGGAAGCTCGCCGCCCGTGAGCACGTAATCGCCGATCGACAGGCGCTCGTCGGCATACGCATAGGCACGCTCGTCGACACCCTCGTAACGGCTGCACACAAACAGCAAGCGCTCGCTTTTGAGCAGGCGCTCGGCCACATGCTGTGTAAAGGGCTCGCCACAGGGGGTAAAAAACACCACGGTGGGCTTAGGACCCTCGGAGCTAATAGCCTCGATGGCCTCGACAATAGGCTCGACCTTCATGAGCATGCCCTGCCCGCCGCCGTACGGCTCGTCATCGACGGTACGATGGCGGTCGTGCGTCCAGTCGCGCAGGTTATACGCCTTAAAATCAAAAAGGCCGGCCTTGCGGGCGCGGCCCAAAATCGATGTGGACATGACGGGCTCAAACATCTCGGGAAAGACCGAAAGGGTCTCAATCAGCATGTTGTCCTCCCTACTTGTCCATATCGATCAGGCCGTCCATAACGTGGACGGAAATTGTTCCTGTGTCGGGAAGATCGAGCACAACCTGCTCGATCACGGGAATCAGTACCTCGCCGTACCGATCACCCTCGACAACCCAAACATCGTTAGCGGGCGTCGACATGATCTCGACGATCGTGCCGAGTGAACCGAAGCGCTCGTCGACCACCTCGCGACCCATCAGGTCGGTATAGGCGGCGTCGAGTGAATCGAGCTCAAAATCGTCACGATTTGCCAACACATAGCATCCCGTGATGCCCTCGGCGGCCGTCAAGTCGTCAATGCCCTCAAACGAGACCAGATCGCCATCGCCCGTATCGGTGACGGACACGACCGTGCAAAAGCGGTCGCGCTTGAGCGCCGGCGGCGTCAGGGCGACGCGCATACCCGGCTCTAATACAGAAGGAAGCCCCCGCAGCGGTTGCGCGAGGACCTCCCCCTTCCTTCCGTGCGGCTTGACCACACGGGCGATGTTTTTGTACTGGGACCTCAAGGTCCTAGCCCAGAACCTCTACCTCGACAGCAGTGTCGAGGCGAGCGGCCAGTGCACGGGCGAGCGTGCGAATGGCCTTGATGGTACGGCCACGACGGCCGATGACCTTAGCGACGTCATCCTCGGCGACAGAAACCTCGATCGTAGAGGCGTCGTCACCATCGATGACCTCAAGGCTCACGGAATCCGGGTCGTCGACGATCTGAACAACGAGATATTCGACGAGATCGGCGATGCGATCTGAGAGCATTGCCTCACCCTCGAGCTGTGCAGCGTCAACCTCAGGCACGATTTACTCCTCGGCGCCCTCAGCGGCCTCAGCGGCAGCCTTAGCGGCCTCGGCCTCTTTGGCGAGCTGCTTCTTGGACTTCTTGACGACGGTCTCGGTCTTCTCGCCCTCGTTGGCGGCCTTGACCAGAGCGGCGACGGCGTCGGTGAGCTGAGCGCCCTTGGACTGCCAGTCGGCGATCTTCTCGAGGTCGAGGTTGATGGTCTTGGGGGCGGTCATCGGGTTGTAGCGGCCAACCTCCTCGATGATACGACCGTCACGCGGGGCGCGGGAATCGGCGACGACGACACGGTAGTACGGACGCTTCTTAGCGCCGTGACGAGCAAGGCGAATCTTGACTGCCAAAGGAAACTCCTCCAACCAAGCAGCTTTAGGCTGCAACTACAAACAAACAGTTGAACATAATACGCCATCGACGCGGGCAGGTGAAGTCCGTGAGACCAACTTCTTCGGTGTAGTCGAGGGCAAATTCATATCTTAGACAAGAATTCGGGATTTGCAAGCACATACACGCACCCCACATGAGCTGCGCGGTATACTCATGACATGGAAAGACGCGAACATACATACGGTTATGAGGATGCCATGGGCGTCACGCCGCCTCCCTGGACGGGTCCGGCGGTGGGCCTCATGGACCTCGATGCGTTTTTTGCGAGCGTGGAGATGCTCGATCATCCCGAATGGCGCGGAAAGCCGCTAATCGTGGGCGGGGACGCCGATTCTCGTGGCGTTGTGTCCACCTGTTCTTACGAGGCACGTCGCTTTGGCGTACACTCCGCCATGGCCTCGGCCGAGGCACGGCGCCTGTGTCCGCAGGCCATTTGGACGCACGGGCATTTCGATCGCTACCGCGAGGTCAGCGCGCAGGTCATGGCGATTCTTGCCGAGGAGACGCCGCGCGTGGAGCGCGTATCCATCGACGAGGCATTTATCGATATCACACCGGGTCGCTTTGCGCCCGAGGACCCGCTGCTGGTTGCACGGCGTATAAGCGACCGTGTGGCAGCGCTGGGAGTAACGTGCTCCATTGGCGTGGGCTGCAACAAGACGGTCGCAAAGATCGCAAGTGAGCGGGATAAGCCGTTTGGGCTGACCATCGTGCGACCCGGAACCGAGCAGCGCTTTTTGGCCGCGCTGCCGGTATCTGCCATGAGCGGCATCGGGCGCTCGGCCGAGGAGCGACTGCGCCGTATGCGCATCTACACCCTCGGCGAGCTATCACGTGCACCGGAATCCACGCTAGCTGCAATTTTTGGCGTCAACGGCGAACGCATGCGCCAGCGTGCGCTGGGACTCGAAATCTCCGAAGTCACGAGTCTCGATGAAGAGCGTGAGGTTAAATCGGTGAGCAATGAGCGCACCTTTGCAAAAGATTTAACTGAGCGTGGGGACATCGAAGCGGCGATTGCGCTGCTGGGTGAGTCGGTTGGGCGCCGTCTACGCCGTCAGGGACTGACGGGCGGCACGGTAACGCTCAAGCTTAAGTATTCGTATGGAAGCGGTCGCTCGGCACAGCGCCGGCTGCCTCATCCGACCGACGATGAGAACATCTTTGTGGCGGTTGCGCTCGAACTGCTCGACAACATCTGGCAGGAAGGCATGCATGTTCGCTTAGCAGGCATCGGCATGAGCGACTTTGACCATCAGGGCGGCATCCAGACCGACTTGTTCTGCGAAGTCGACGACCGCGGAGCCCAATCCAGCGACCGCCGCGAGCTCTCCGTCGCGATCGACGCCGTCCGAGACAAGTTCGGCGACACCGCCCTATCCTTCGGCCGCCAATCCCGCTTCAACGATTAACCGCCTTTGGGCAAAAAGAAAGCCAGGCAGGTACGGAAAACCGCAACTGCCCGGCGAAATGCGCGAGGCTAGCTAAAAGCCCCGTATCAAATGAGCCACTAGAGGAGGTCGAGGGGGAGCTGGGGGGCGTCACCCCAGAGCTTTTCTAGGCGGTAGAAGTCGCGGGCTTCGGGAGTGAAGACGTGGACGACGACCGAGCCGTAGTCCATGAGCATCCAGGTCTTCTGCTCACGGCCCTCGATGGAGAACGGATGCTCGCCGCAAGCCTCGGCGACCTTCTCCTCGATCTCGTCGACGATCGAATCGACCTGGCGGTTGTTGGTACCGGTGGCAAGCACAAAGTAGTCGCACACGTCGGAAAGCTCGGTCAGGTCGAGTACCTGCACGTCCTCGCCCTTCTTGTCGTAGGCGGCCTGCGCGGCGGCGCGGGCGACATCCTCGGCGGCGACTCCGCTCGCGGACAGCGAGGCGGCGGTGCGGTCGGACGTGGCAACGAAACTCTTGTGCTCCACACCTTCAAGAATCTGCTCGTCGGTCATGGTCTCGTCGGCCATGGAATACCTCTTTCTAGACAGCCCGAGCTAGCGTAGCTGGGCGTAATGGTTGTAAATCGTAATAGCCGTGGGATAAAGATAGCGCCCGGACTGGATCACATAGACCAGACCCTGCGCAAAACAGGAGAAGAACAACTCGTCGAGCGTCGACTCCCCCACCATCTTGCGCAGCGCATGTGCATAGTCGCCGTGGCGGTTGGGCTCGATGGCATCGGCCACAAAGACCACCATATCGAGCGGCGTCATGTCGCAGGCACCCACAGTGTGACGGTCGACGGCCTGGAAAACGGCCGGCGACAGCTCGGGAAAAAGCTGCGGAAGCTCATAGGCGGCAACCGGGCCATGCAAAAGCGGCGTCGCAGCGGAAGGAGAGCCGGCAACCTTGATGCCGTAGTGCAACGCGCGGGCCACGAGCTCGTCGTCGGAGAGAACCTTATCCCAGTCGTGAATCAGGCCGGCGGCGGCGGCATCAAAGCGGTCAACGCCGTAGACCTCGGCCAGATGAAGTGCGGTCTCGGCAACACCCAGCGAATGCACATAGCGCTTGCGCTTATCTTTCATGCGAACATCGAGCAGCTCTTGAATGCGCTTGAGCAGCGCGCGCTCATCGCCCTCAAACTGATCCTCTACCGACAACGTAGCCCCCATCACTCAAAATCTTCTTGACCCAGATCGACATACAAACTGCGCTTGCGAATGTAGCCGAGCACAGACTCGCTCGTAAGATAGCGCACGCTCATGCCGCGAGCAACTCGCTTACGAATGTTCGTCGAGCTGATCGCCAGCGCCGGAATCTGAATATAGCGCACATCGAACGGCAACCCAGACTCTTTGATTCGGGCACGCGCCGTATCGATATCAAAGCCCGGTCGCGTCGCCGCAATAAAGGTAGCAAGCTCAGCGATTCGCTCGGCATCATGCCAGGTCACAATATCGATAATCGCGTCGGCGCCCGTAATAAAGTAGAGCTTTACCTGCGGCGGGTAAAAGTCGCGAAGGGCATGAAGCGTATCGGCCGTATAGGTTACGCCTGGACGGTCAATCTCGAACCGGCTCGCCAAAAAGGCCGGGTTCGCGGCGGTGGCGAGGACCGTCATGGCATAACGGTCCTCGGCAGGCGTCACCGGCTTGTCAAGCTTAAAGGCGGGAGAGCCCGCCGGCATAAAGAGCACAGCGTCCAAGTCGAGCGACTCGCGCGCCTGCTCGGCGGTCACCAGGTGCCCGTAATGGATGGGATCAAAGGTGCCACCCATAATGCCGAGCCTAAACTCCTGCCCGTCCTCTAGAGGAAGCTCGGGCAGACCGATTCCACCGCGCAGCGACATGGCTTACTCGCCCTCCGAGGTCTCGGCATCGTCCGCGGCATCCGCCGCATCGACAACCTCGACGCCCTCATCCGCAGCATCGGCCACGTCAATGGCCTCAACGGCAACGTCCTCGCCAGCGTCCTCGAGCTCCTCGTACTCCGAGAAGTCCTCAGCACCCTCAAAGTCAAAGGCGCGCTGGCAAATGCGGACCTCGTCGCCCGCACGGCAACCGGCCTTCTCGAGCGCGTCGTCAACACCCATACGCGCAAACTTATGCTGCAGGTAGATGACAGCTTCCTCGTTTTCCCAGTCGGTCTGGATGACCATGCGCTCAATCGCGCGACCAACCACACGGAAGGCACCGGGCTCTTCCTGGACAATGCGGAACCGCTTCTCGCGCTGCAGACGGCGGCGCTCCCACTCCTCGTCGCGCAGATCGACCGGCTCATCGGAGACCGCCAACTCGGCGCGCAGCTTAGCCACCTGCTCGCCCACGGCAAGCATCAGCGTGTTGAGGCCGGCGCCCGTCACGGCGGACACGGCAAAGAACATATGTCCGTCGTCGAGCGCGGCGCGCTTGAGATCGGCAATCTTGTCGGCCGTGCCCGGCGCGTCGCACTTGTTGGCGACGACGATCTGCGGACGCTCCGAAAGCTCGGCGCCATACTGCTCGAGCTC
>WGSQ01000053.1 GCA_014871605.1 Collinsella sp.
CCCGCGCATGAGCAGCGCTTTTTAAAAGCCCACCGAGCTTATAATCCGTTTTGCGGCCAAACATTTTATTGGGGAACCCGCCCGCGCGCTCAACGATCCCGTATGCTTCCGTCGCGACGCGTCCCGGCGACCGTTAGGGCTTACATTGCTGCAATTGGGACGTTCGTCCTGTCTTTTAGCAGGTCGGCGGCGTATCCTTGTAGCCTAGGACAAAACGAGAAAGGTTCTGTATGGATCGAAACGAACTCGACCCCAGCGTCCCCAGCGCCACGGAGGTCAAGAAGATCCCCCTCATCATTAAGGTGTATGCCGTCCTGTGCATCCTGTCCGGCGTGGGCACACTCCCGTCGGTCGCCGCCTTTATGTGGCAGGTCATCACCGCGCTCATCAACGGCAACGCCGCCGCCAAGCTCGGCGACAACACGCTCGTCGCGGTCGGCCTTATCGTCGCCGGCATCATGCTCTCGGCGGCGAGCGCGGTCATCTTAATCATCTTCGGCCTGGACCTTGTCAAGAACCAGCGCCGCAACGCCGCGCGCCTGTCCTATATCCTTATCGCATTTACCGTCGTCGAGCTTTTGGTCGACGTGATGCTCCAGGGTATCGGGCCGTTCTTGCTGCGCCCCGCCATCCAGCTCGGCATCCTCGTTGCGCTTTCGGCCACCGTCGACCCCACGCTTCGTCAGGAGCGCGAACTGCAGCGCCGCCTGCAGGAGATGCTCGATCGCGACGCCGCCGCCGAGGGCATGCTCGGCCGCGATGAGACCGGCGAAGGCTACATCAAGCTCAACTACTTCAACCTGTTCTGGGTATTCCTCGTCTGCTGCGTGCTCGGCCTGATTGCCGAGGACATCTGGCACATGACGGTCGACGACCCAGGCGTCTACCAGGACCGCGCCGGCATGCTGTTCGGTCCCTTCAGCCCCATCTATGGCTTTGGCGCCGTACTCATGACCATGGTGCTCAACCGCTTCTATAAAAAGAACCCCATCATCATTTTCCTGGTAAGCGCTGTGCTCGGCGCGAGCTTTGAGGTGTTCGTGGGCTGGTTTATGCAGACCTCATTTGGCGTGGTCTCGTGGAGCTACTCGCACATGAGCAGTTCGGCATGCCCGACCCACTCGCCGTCCTTACGGGCGGACGCACCTGCACGGGCTTTGCCTGCCTGTGGGGCCTGGGTGGCCTTATCTGGATCAAGTTGCTGCTGCCGAGGCTGCTCAAGCTCATCAACATGATTCCGTGGAAGAGCCGCTACTCGGCTACCGTCATCTTTACCGTCATTATGCTGGTCGACGGCGTCATGACGCTGCAGTCGCTCGACTACTGGTACCAGCGCGTCAACGGCACGGAGCCGGATATTCCCGTCGCGCAGTTCTACGGCAAGTATTTCGATAATGAATACATGGAAAATCGCTTCCAGAGCATGACCATGAGCCCCAAGGACGCCACACGCGTATAGCGATGGCGCTGCTGCAAGTCGGTTCCAACGGACAAGTAAGCCCGCTGGCAGTTCAATCTAACTGCCAGCGGGCTCTTGCTACAGATGGGCTCGAATCGATCGCAAAGCCCTATGCCTCGCGCTCTACCTCGTTCACGCATTCATTCTTGATGGTGCCGACAAGCGACTGCAGGGCATCGACCACGCGCGGACGAATGTCTCCGCCAATGAGCACGAGCATGATATCGTCGCCCACGGAAAGCTCGCCGCTCGCTAGCCACACGCGCACATAGCCGATGCCTGGCATCGCGCGCGTGGCTTCAATAGCAGACCGCACCTTTTCGGCGTCGTAGTCAAAGACCATGCCTCCCACCCTGTGGCCCGGCGCCACGCCATCGGTCTCGACTCCGCGCGCCTCGGCCTTGGGCGTCGCACGCACCACACCGTTATGCGTCAGATACATACCGCACGCAGGCGCCGACGAATCGGCTTTGGCCTCGCGCAGCCAAGCATCAATCGAAGGCATCGTTTTGCCATTCTCGAGCATCATTTCCTCCTTTTACCGTCATCGAGCAGCTCATTTGGGACGGGGCTCTTTTAGCTACTCTTAACAATCTATTCCTCGACCGGCGTGAGCACCATGACGGCGCGCGTATTGCTAAATGACAGCGAGCGACAGGTCACGAGCGTCACGACCTTGGTTGCCGAAGCAGCGCGATCGGTGGCATCGCTCGCCACGGCAGAGGCACCGTCGAGCATCTCGGACAGGTAGTTCTTGAGCCCGTCGTCGCCCTCAAAAGTGGGTGTGCGCGCCTTGGCATACGTGTCCTCGACAACTTTGGTCGCCAGTGGTCGCAGTTTATAGGTGGCGTCGCGCGTGATGTAATACGCGTACTCTATGCTGTCGAACGTCACCTGATCGGTCGTGTCCGAAATCACGTTGAACATCGACCCGTCATTCATGTGGTGGCCGTAGATCGTGGTCTGCTGGTCAACCATTCCCGGCGCGGTGTCATCGCTATCCAGGAAAATGGCCCCGGACGCATTGGCCGTACCGTCGAACAGCGTGTTGAGGTATTTGGAGTTGTTGTTGGTCTGCACCACGGGATAGTTGATGTTGGTTCCCGGCACGTAAATCCAACCCACAATCTCGGGATTTGTCTGGGCAAGCGCGTTGAAGTCGATAATCGGCACGCCGCTGGCGTCCTTGTCACTCACATATTGCTTTTCGATCTTTTGATACGACTCGCTCGCCTGCTTGTAGCCAATCTGCGCGTTGATAAAGATGGCGGCAGCGGCAACGATCAGGCCGATGCCGATGATGATGAGCAGAATGGGAATGACGGAGCGGCGCTTTTTGCGCGGCGGCTCGGTATAGCTCGATGGCGCGGTATGCGCCGAAGAGCGAGGCGACTTCTTGGCCGCACTGTATGACGAGGGGCGATATGCAGCAGGTGCATCCTGACGACGATGCTTCGCCGGCGTCACGGGGCGCGGCGCGCGTGGCTGCTGAGGAGAGGATATCCGACCCTGCTGCGGCACGCGAGCTGCTCCCGACTTGGCTGGATCGGGAATCCGAGAAGCCGAAAAACGCTTTCCCTGATAGTCGGACATGGCTCTCCTTATGCTACAAATGGACTGGCAGAGCGCTTAGGCGTCAGCCATCTCCTGCTTCATCTTCTCGATAACCTTGCGGTACTCGGGGTCGCATGCGCCCAGAATCTGCGTGGCGTAAATGGCAGCGTTCTTGGCACCGTTGATGGCCACACAGGCAACGGGCACGCCCGAAGGCATCTGCACCATCGACAGCAGCGAGTCCATACCACCCAGATCGCTCGTCTTCATAGGCACGCCGATAACCGGCAGCGGCGTAAACGCAGCCACGACACCACCCAGGTGAGCAGCCTTGCCGGCGGCGGCGATAATCACCTTGATGCCGCGGTCGGCAGCAGTCGAGGCCCACTCATGGACCTTCGCCGGCGTGCGATGCGCGCTTGCAATGACGAGCTCATAGGGCACGCCCAGTGCCTCGAGCTCGGCAGTGCAACCTTCCATAACGCCCAGATCGGACTTGGAGCCCATGATGATCCCGACAACCGGCTTCTGATCTGCCATAAACAAAGACCTCCTGTTGAGAGCGGTGACGCGGCGAATCCGCGACCCTTAACTACTGAGAGTAGTATAGCTGCTCCCGTCCCCGCGGTCTCTGTGGCGCTTCGCGGGCGGGCCAGGCTTTATCTTCACTCCGGTTGCTTCGCAAAGTCGTTCAGATAGAGCCTGGCCCGCCCGCGAAGCGCCCTGCGACCTACCGGATATTGCCATGACGTGCGTTGGCTGAAATAATAAAGCAATGCCCGCCGTCCTTGACGGAGCGGCGGGCACGTTTGCTTAGTTGTCGCTGGGACTACTTAGCCTTGCTGCGACGATGGAAGAAAGCGCCGATCGCGGCGATGATGGCGCCAAGACCACCGACGGCCGCGACGGTCGCCGCCGTCTGGTCGCCGGTATTGGGGATCGCCGAACCGCTCTTCTTGCTGCCCTGGGCCTTGTCGCCTGCGGGCTTGCCCGCCTGGTTGCCGCCGTTTGAGCCATTGCCGGAACCCTGGTTGCCCGAGCCGCCCTGGTTGCCGGAATCGGCATCCTTGAGGCTCTCAATGGCCAGCTTGAGCTGGTCATAGGCCGCCTGGAGCTGGATGTCGGAAGCATTCTCATCACCCAAGACGTCCTCGGCGTAGGTAATGGCATCCGTCAGGGCCTTGACAGACTCGTCCGTCTTGCCCCTGGTGTCAGTCTCCTTCGCCTGCTTGACCAAGGCCTTGAGCTGCTTCTTGGTCGGGTTCTCGACCGGGGTCACCGGAGTCTTCTCAAGCGCGTCGCGAGCACTCTCGAGTGCCTTGAGTGCCTGGTCGACCTCGTCCTGCGTGGCGTTCTCGTCGTTCAGGATGGCGCGGGCGCTCGCCAAGGCGTTCTGGAACGCGGTCCAGGAAGCCTCGGTGTAGTCGCTGGCCTTAAGGTCGCCGGCTGCAACCTCGGCATCAACCTTTTCAATCGCGGCAGTGAGGTCGTCCTTCGCCACCGGATTGGGAACGGCCGTACCGTAGAACTTGAGCTCCGCCATGCTGCAGTAGGCGTCAACGCTGCCACCGCCGGCGTGGAGCACCTTGACGGTCACGTAGCGACCGCGCGCGGCACCAAAGCTCATCTGCTTCCAGTCGCCACGGTCGGTGAGCACGCGGCCGTCGTTGTCGAAGGTAAACGTACCCATCGACGTGGCGGTGCCCATCTCATAACCGTCGGCGGTGTCGGAAACCAGCACCTCGGCCTCAAAGATATCGCCGTTCGTGCCGCCGTCCTGGCGCGGCAGGAACGTGACGTCGGTGAGATCGTAGTCGCGGCCCAGGTCGACGGTCAGGTACTGGGGCATACCGGCCTTATAGGCCCAGTCGCTGTGCCAGAGCGTCTGCTCATCGCCGTCAAGAGCGTTGACGGCGTTGCTGCCCTCATAGTCGGCCTCGCTCGAGAAGCCGGTCACCTTGACGTTCTCGCGGTTCTCGGGCGTGTTGATGAGGCTCTTCTCATCGACGGGGCGCATCTTGAGGCCGTCGATTGCCTTCTCGATCTTGGCCGTGGCGTCTGCGACATCCTTCTTGCTATAGCTGCCCTGGCCGCCATCGAGGAGCTTCTGAGCCGCCTCGACCGCAGCGGTGAGGGCTGCATAGGAATCCTTGGTGTAGACGGACTCGCTGTAGCCCGCGGCCTTGGAAAGCGCTGCCATGAGCGCAGAGGTGTCGACACCAGCCTTGACCTCGACCTCATAGGATGCGGTCTTGGAGGGATCGAGCACCGACGCCACCGTGATCGTTGCCTTGCCGGCCTTGTTGGCGCGCAGGTAGTAGCTCACGCTATCGCCGGCCTGGACAGCGGAGACGCTCACCACAGAAGGATCGGAGCTCTCGACCGTCACATAGGGGTAGCCGGCGCTCTCGGGCGTGGCCTTGGCGTCGACGAGCGTCACATCGCCCTCGAAGAACTCGGTCTGGTTCTTGCCCAGTTCGACACCCTCGATGGCCTCGACACCCTGTGTGTAGTTGAAGTTGATCTCGCGCAGCGTGAGCATCTGGTCACCCGATGCCTCAAGCGGCGTGATCTCGACCTTGGTCGCCTTCTTGCCCTTGTTCTCGGCAGAGAGGCCAAAGGCGTAGCGAGCCTGATAGGAATCAAAGCTTCCGCCCGAGAACTCCTGGGTCGAGCCGTCCTCGAACGTCACGACGGACTTAATCTTCTGCACGGTGCCGTTGCCACCGTTGCGGTTAACGACCTCGACGCTATCGAGTTTCGACGGCGTCTTGAAGGCGAACGTCATCGTGGCGGGCAGCTTGACGTAGGTCGGCATCTTGCCGTCGATCCAGTTGGGCCCATAGTTCCACAGGAACTCGAAGTCGTTGCCGCCCTCATTGTTGTCGAACAGTCCGTCATAGCTCTTCTGCTGGATGAGCTTCTCGACGTTGGTGCCGTCGTCGGTGGGGAGCTCGTCGTTGGTCATCGTGATGTCAAAGGCGTCGCGGCCGTACTCGGACTTGGTGGGCTGCGGGACACCGGGCATCGTCACGGTGCCATCACTCACGAACTCGAGCGCGTCGCACGCCGGGCCGACGAGCCAAGACGTCGAGGGCAGCTCGACCTTGCCGGCCGTCTTAGCCTTGAGTTTAAAGCTCGCGACCACACCAGTACTGTTGAAGAGCTTGGCGTCGCCGCGGTTGGCGAAGGCCAGGTTGATGGTCTGGTGGCCATCCGTGAACTGCACTTTCTCGCGCGAGAGGTTCTCCATGCCCGCCGTCGACGCATCCTGCGCGATGCTCTCGGAGACATACTCGAACTGGTCGCTGTTGAAGTTGACGAGCGCACCGAGCGCGTTGATGTTCTCGGCGTCGGTGGCGTAGACGTCGACCGTGATCTCGTCGCCGGCCTCGACCTCCATCTTGCTCGGGATCACCGCGAGGGTGCCAGCAGCCTTGCCCTTTTGCTTGGTGCCGCCGTCGAGCGCCGCCATGGTGAAGGAGTAGTCGTACACGTCGTAGACGCCGTTGCCGTTGAGGTCGGCGAAGTGGGCGCGGATCTGGGAGTCGAACGTCGAGGTGTCGGGCTCGCGGTTCTCAAGACCCAGGTAATTCTTCATGTTGGAGTAGTCGCCGTCGGAGACCGTGGCCTTGTTGAGGTTGGAGCCCACAGCGAAGCCGTCCGTGCCGTCGGTCTTGTAGATGGCGATCTCGGAGGCGGAGAAGAAGTTGCCCACGGACGCGAGCGGCGTCATACGCACGTAGCGCGCGGCCACGGCGCCGTCGAACGCCACCGTCTTGCAAGCGGCGGAGCGCTCCCAGTCGACCTCCTGCGTCGTCCAATGCACGCCGTCGAGGCTCGTCTCGATGCGCATCTTGGTCACAGTGCCGTTACCGGCATCATCGCGCGGATAGTACTCGAGCTTGTCGAGCTTGTAAGCGCGACCGTAGTCAACGGTAAGCGCCTTGCCCAGATCGTTGCCACCGGAGTGGAAACCGCCGTCGCCCGACTGGAACTCATGGTCGAAGGCGAGTTCGGCCTTATGGCTACCGTAGAGCGAGCCCTCCCAAGTGATTTCCTCGGCCTCAGGCACGTTCCGCCACGGGTCGAGCGCAGAGTTCGCCTCAAGCACGTCGCTCCATGCGGAGTAGCCATCGGCGTTGCGCGAACGAATCTGGTAGGTATGCTTGCTGTTGTAGGCAAGATCGGTATGCGTGAATTCTGCCGCATCGCCCACGGCGAACACAGTGCCGTCTACCTTAAGGTCGTAGGAGGTAGCACCATCGACCTTCCCCCAGGTGAGCTTAATGCTCGTGGGGGTCGTGGCGTCCTCGGGGGCAGCAAGGTTCGCGGGTGCGGAGAGGTTCTCGTTGAAGCGGTCGGCCGCGAGCGTGGCATCGGCGTTCACGAAATCGCCCAGTTCGAGCGTCTGCGCTGCCGTGGCGACATCGGTCTTCGCGAACTTGACGTAGACCTTGGGATTCGTGGTGATCTTGGTGTTGTTGAAGCTCTCGCCCTGCTCGGCCTCGGTGCTGCCTGCGTCGCTACCGTAGTGGTTGAGGTTGGGGGTCTCGTTGTAGAAGTAGACCGCCTGGCCGGCCTCGGGGGTCGCGGCGTCAAAGGCCTCCTGCGAGTCGACCTCAACCACGTTGAGCGCGGATCCGCCGTTCTTGGCGGAGACGCTCGTGGGCTTGGCGGAGACGTTGGCCACAAAGGTCGTGGTGCGGTTGGAGTCGTAGCCGCTGTAGCCGCCCTGCGATGCCTCGGCGGTAAAGGTCGCCGTGCCGCCCACCACGCTCGACTTATAGACGGTGCTCACATGCTCACCGTAGGAAATATTGTCGATTGTGCCGTAGGAATCGTCCTCGGTCGTGTTGTTCTCGATGGAGGAGCCGTCATCCTCGTACTGCGTAAAGCTGCCCTCACCCTCGGTGGCGAAGAACTCGACGATACGCTGGCTGCGATTGGTGCCCTTGGTGTTGGTCTCGGTCACAGCCTCGGGGTTGTTGTTCTCGGCGTACATCGGCACGATGGCGTTGGCCTTAACAAAGAGTGGCAGCTTCCAAAGCGGAGCCTCGTAGTTGTTGAGGACCTGACCGCCGCGGTACTGCTTGCCCGAGAAGTAGTCAATCCAGATGGTGGGATTCTCGTCGGTACCGTAGTTGGGCAGGTAGATACCGTTGCGGACATCGTTGCCGTTCTCATCTGCCTGGGTATCCTGATACACCGGTGCCACCAGGAAGTTCTCACCGAACATGTACTGGTACTGCGTCGAGGTGCTTGCGGCGTACTCGGAGTTGTCGGAAAGCAGCATGGCGCGGATCATGGGAAGGCCGGTATCGCCGTTGCCCGTGTCGATGTTGGCCGCCGAGGCCGCGCTCGTGTAGATATAGGGCATGAGTTGTGCTTTGAGCTTGAGATAGAAGCGCGAGATGCCCGTGTATGGATCGCCGTGCGTCATGGGCGACTTGCGGTAGGTGCCCCAACCGTCCATGTCAAGCATAGAGGGCGTGAATGTCTTCCACTGGTAGTCGCGAGCGGAGATGATGGGATCGCCACCAAAGATGCCGTCCATATCGGAGCCGATGTTGGGGTTGCCCGAGAGGCTCTGGCCGATATACGTGGGGATATGGAAGCGAATGTACTCCCAGTTACCGCCGTACTGGTCGCCGGTCCAGATGCCGCCAAAGCGCTGCGTGCCGGCCCAGCCGTCAAGCGTGATGATGTTGGGGCGCTTGTTGGCGCCGGTGGTCACGGTGTCATAGGCCGTCTTGATGCCGTTGAGGCCAAAGGAGTAGCCGGAGCCGACCCAAGCGACGTCGGTCTTGAGCGTGGTGATGCCACCAGTCTTAACCTCAGAATCGAAATCGCGCAGCAGATGCCACGGGGTCTCGGAGTTGCTATCGGGCTCGAGGTTCGACTGGGTCCAGAGACCGGTGCTCACGCCCTTGGAGTTGGCATACTCGGTGAACTTCTTAAGATTGTCGACGTTGGCGCGCACGGCGTTGAGGCGCTCGGCAGAACTCGTTCCGTCGGAGTTGACGCCGCCGGTCTTGTAGTAACCGTTCTGGCCGTAGCCAGCACCGTAACCGTCGTTCGGCAGGAACCAGCCGAGCGGCATGTCGTTGTCCTCGTAGTCATCGATAACCTGCCGGGCGGAGAACTGGCGGTCGAAATCGGTCGCCTTCATGTTCTCGGTATCAACCGTAGGGCCCTCACCGTTGAGCGTCTCGGCCGCAAGCGTGCCGTCGAGCTTGTAGCCCGTCGACATGCCGGACTCGTATTTAACGTCGCCCTTCTCACTCGAGGACTTGCTGCCCCTGGTCTCCCACTTCTTTTGACCCGAGGTCGTTGACCAGCCATCACGGTTATAGGCATTAAGATGACCCAGGTAGAAACCGTACTCGGGCAGCAGCACCGGATTGCCGGTCACCTTGTAGTAGTCCTGCAGCATCTCGGTTGCCACGTTCGAGGCGCCCTCGTTGGTCGCCACGAAGTAATAGGCATCAAACTCATTCTCGCTGTGCAAAGTCGTGACCGTCGATGAGTCCGTGGAACCGAAGTCGTAGGAACCCTCTGCAAACGTGTTTCGGAGCACGCCGTAGCCGTCGCTCGTCCAATAGAACGGGTTGGGCGAGGCAACGCCGCCATCGGTCCAGTTGTTAGTGTTGGAGATGGCGATGGTCTGGTTGGTGTGCAGGAAGCGGCCGTTCTGGGTGCCGCCGCCAAAGAAGTTCTCGGACTTCTCCTTGGCGAGCGTCTGGACGGTACCCTTCTTATCAAGGTCGAGGGGCGCAGACTCAGAAACCACGCCACGGTCGCCTGACTTGATACTCATCTTGCCAGTCGCCTTGTCCAGGATCACGGTCGCCTTTCCGCCGGTGATCTCGATAGTGTCGCCCTTGTCGGCAACCGTCGCACTCGGCTTGCTGTAGGTGTCCGAGGTATCGGGCTGAGCCTGGATCTTAGCCGTGTGGGACTTACTGCGCGGCGTGGCGTACTCGGAAAACTCACCCTTGGGGTCGACGTTATAACGGAAAATACCGTCCTCGAGGAACGTAATACGGCCCTTGATGCCGTCAGCGAAATCGATGTCGACGACGTTCGAGGCAGACTGAGACACGGTCGCTGAGTCGACACCCTTGAGTGGCGTGGCAATCGCCTGCTGGGGATTGGCAAACACAAGCGTCGCTGCAGTGGCAACGAGGACCGCGCTTCCCTTCACCCACCGTTTCGTAAAAATGGAATTCCTGCACACCTGGACTCCTTTCCTCCGACATGCGGAAGTGTCGCGGACGCACGCCCTGCAGCATGGCGCACGCATCAAACGGGAGGGGTGTTCGGTACATTCCGTGCAGTGGGCCCACCCGTTACCAAGTGGTCAACTGGTAGTAACCAGATATCCACCTATTAGGTTGATTCAGCATACAGGAGCAGTTGCGCAACCAAGTTCGGAATTCTCCCAGTGGTATTAAAATGAGCGTCAATGGCAAAGTGGGCTTAATAAGCCACACCAATTGGTTCTTCTCCCAAATATCAATTAAGCAAAAATGTACTGTTTATCTGGTATTACACAGACCATACCTTTCCCTCGGGAACTGGACTTCGCGAAGTTTCCCGAAGAAAAGGCTCAGCCGCCACCCTGCGACCTACCGGGGATTGCTATGACATACGTTGGCTGATTTGGTTTGAATAGAAAGGTTGACAGAGGGTGGTGGGCAGTTAGTTCAGATTTGTATTTTTTTGGCAGTGGCTTTTGCTTAATCATCTCGGTTTTTGAGTCACTGGGACCCAGCGATAAGCCTTTTCCGCCCTTGAGTAAGCATATCTGCCTCATTAGGAAAGCGAAAACAGTTCAATTGAGCCTAAATTAACCGACTTCTGCTCTTTGAGAAATACAAATCTGAACTAACTGTCCAAAGACATATCTCTCCCTTGGTAAAAGGCCTTCATATGATTGCAATTCACCTGAAGGCCCCATACAAAATGTGGGCTCTGTCGTCCGAATGAACGACAGAGCCCACACTCACTTTTTATTCATCCCCAGTCATCGCGCAAAGCCCCTTCGGCAGCACACGATGCAACCGAGTCACCGTAGGCCCGGGGGGGGTGGGGGGGCCG
>WGSQ01000054.1 GCA_014871605.1 Collinsella sp.
GGCTCAGGCTCAGGCACGGGCTCGGGCTCGGGCGCAGGCGCCGGCGCCGCAGCGGAATCGGATACGGGCGCTGCGTCGGCGCTAAAACCAGCCGGAGCAGACTTCTTCTCAAACGGCAGCACAAAAGTCAGGACGTCGTCCTTGTCCTCGTCGGCCCACTCGCTTGCGTAGCGCGCAACCCAATAGCCAACGGCACGGTGCTTGAGCATCTTGCCAAAGACCGTGAGGAATACCGTGACAAACGCCGTCAGCACCAAGAACAATACGAGCGTGATGCCACCGCCGGTAACAAGCGCCTCAATAGCCGTAGGACGGTAGTAGTAGCTATACATACCGACAGAGGCAATGGTGCCAAAGACGAACGTCAGGATCCAGGTGACAACGTTGGCGACCAGGCCCGTCAAAAACTCGGGAAGGAACGAAGCGCAGAACAGTTTGGTCTTGTTGTGCTTAAAGGCCGCCCAGACCTTATCGAGCGAAAACGCGCTCTCGACACGACCGGTCACCGCAAAGTGCATCACGGCAATGTCGGCGAACATCTTAAAGAAGACCCCCAAGACCGCCGTGGCAATCATAGCCAGGACAAGCAGGCCAAGCGAGCCGAACAGCGCTGCCTCGAGTGCATAAGAGCCGTAATACGAATACGAGCCCGCGGCGCCAATTACCACGCTCTCCACCAGCGAAAGCACTACACCGATAACGGGAATGGCAGCGATAACCTCGAGCACGACCGAGATAACGCTCGAAAAGACTCCGAGGCCAAACGACGTGGAACGCATGAGTGGACGATCCATACCGTCATCAACCTTGAGCGACAGATCGCGACCCCACTCAATACCAAAGCCGGAACCACACACGCTCGCAATGCAAGCTGCCAAAAAGCCGATGGCAGCCGCGATACCGCCGATAACGGGAATGAACAGCACGAGCACCGACACAACACAAATCAGCGCCGGCAAAAAGGCGATCTGGCACACGCGCTGCAGCACGCCCGGCGTCTTGGTCATGTCCTCAAACGCCTGAGCCACACAGCCCTTGGACGCATTCGCCACGGGCGGTTGCGGAACAAACTGCTGGGGCTGACCCTGAGGGGCAGAGGCTGCGGCACCGGCATTGGGGGCACCACACGCACCACAGAACTTATCGTTGTCGCCCATGGGGGCACCACACTGCGAACAGAACATCGAGATCATCCCTTCGTATCTTGAGCGAATCATCTGGATCGCAAACGATGTCTTTGGCATCATTATCACCCAATGTGGGGACAAATACTCCAACATGACGCATTTGCAATGCGCAGGGCGCTATTCGATTGTTTGATAAGCTCGACCGCGTTAGTTCGTTCCGCGGAAACCCTTGCCGACGATCTCGGAGCTGTCGACGATCGTGATAAAGGCACCCGGATCGATCTCGCGAGCGTAGCGACGCAGCTGCACGGCCTCGCGACGACTCAGCACGCTCATGATCACCGTCACGCACTTGCCCGAGAAGGCGCCGTAGCCGCGGCTGATAGTCGCCGTGCGGTTGAGATGTTTGACGATAAACTCCTCGACCTTAAGGGGCTCGGAGCAAATGACCGTGCAGACTTTGCGCAGGTGAATGCTCTCGATGGCCTTGTCGACCACGAGCGTCTTGGCAAACAGGCCAAGCACGCAATACAGACCGACGCGCGGGCCGTACAAGAAGGCCGCGATGGTCACAATGCCGATATCGACCAACAGCAGGGCGCGGCCAATCTCGAGCGTCGTGCGACGTTTGAGGATCATGGCGAGAATGTCCGTGCCGCCCGTCGAGGCACCAATATCAAAGACGATAGCGCTGCCGAGCGCCGGCAGAATCACGGCAAAGCACAGGTCGAGCCACATATCGCCCGTCATCGAGACATCGGTCGGAATAAAGAGCTCAAACAGCGAAACATAGGCGGACAGCGCAAACGAGGCAAAGACACTCCACAGGATTGCCTTGCGCTCCAAGAAGATAAAGCCCAAAACGACCAGGACCGCATTGATAATCCACATAAAAACGCCGACAGGCAGGGTCGGGAACAGCGTGGACAGAATGACCGACACGCCCGAGGTGCCGCCAAAAGCAAAGTGATTAGGGGTTTTAAACGCGACGATGGCAAAGGCCGTGAGGATCAGGCCCAAATTGAGCTCGGCAAAAAAGCGCGGAAAGCCCGGCTCCTGGCTGCGCTTGCGACCAGCGCGCTCGCCCCGCTCGATAACATCGCGATCGACCACGCGCTCCATCGGCACTACGGGAGGACGATGCACCTCCTCGGCAGCACGCGACGCCGCCTCTGCCGCGGCGGCCTCAATTGCCCATGCCTTGCTTTCTGTTTCGTGCTCGTCGGCCATTACGGCAACCCCTCGTTAACAATTTGGAAACAATGCGCCCATTAGAGTAACGCGGAACGTGGGGATTGCAACCCCTAGTTAGACGAGCGGTATGACTACATCGGGAGCGTACAAAAACGGCCGGCCACGCTTTTGCTTGCGCGGTCGGCCGTTTAACGTTTTCGCAGATAAAACCTGCCAAAACAAACCTGTCCCCTTTTGAAAGGTTATTCGTGCTGGCTGGTACGGTGCTCGTACTCCTCGGGAGTGATGACATCCTCGATGCGCAGGTTGACGCCCGCCACCTCAAGGCCGGTCATCGCGGCAAGGCGCTCGGTGACACGTGCCTTGACATCGTCGAAAATCGCGGGCGCATAGGCGCCGTACTCGATGATGACAGAGATGTTGACGACCACGCGATTGTCATCGGTGACCTCGACCGTCACGCCCTTGGTCAGATTCTCGGCACCAAACTGCTCCTGCACAAAGTGCATGAGGTTACCCTTCATGCCAAGGACGTGCGGAACCTCGCGAGTGGCCATGGCAACGATCTTCTCAATCACGCCGTTGGAATAGGTCAGCGAGTCCTCGGACTCATCCGCTTCCTCGTCGTCCTCGTCCGCATCGTCGGCGGGTTCGGCCTCGGCGAGCGCCTCGTCCTCGAGCGTTACGTCCTCGGCCTCGGCGGCGACGGTCTCGTCGGCCTCGAGCTCGGTATCGGCTACATCGACCTTCGTATTAAAAGCCATGGTTCCTCCTTATGCCTGCCGCGGATGCGACAGTCGAATACATATTAGCGGCCGCTAAACAGACGGCCGAAGAAGTTGACGATCCCGTTCTCGCCGTCGCGAATTTGGCCGATCACAGCGCCGATCAGCACGAAGAATGCAATGACGAGCGTGTCCCACAGGCCCAACGTGAGCACCAACACGGCGAGGATAAAGCCGGCGACGGCGCCGAGCGTGGTGTTGGGATGGCGCACAGCATAGCTCCAGATGGCAGCGCCCGTACCCTTGATGAGACCCATAGCCTCGTCAAAATCCGCGGCTGCCGCGTCTTGCAACTCGGTTGCCTCCGCTTTGGAATCAACAGGTTCGCTCGCCGGCGTGGCGGTCTGGTCAATCGTCAGGCGCGGCGTACGAGCGGTCTTATCTTGATTGGTATCACTCACCGGAAACCTCCACGGTCTGGACGGTAGTCTTGGACGGCAAAAAACGGACGCGCGTAGTCGTACCAGGCGCGCCGAGCATGGTATCGCAGGCTTCTTCGATGCGCTGCTGCATCGCGGTAGCCAGAGATGCCACGTCCTTATCGTCAAGCGCGATAGCCTCGACCTTAAAACGGACGTGCGAATCGTCGGGGCCTTGGACGCGGGCCTCGACATGCTCGACCATCACGCGGTCGTCGCGCTCGGCAGCAACCCTGGCGCACGAAGAAAGCGCCGCAAGGGTAACCTCGATATTGCGCTCCCCCGCCGGATGCACGCAGGACGGCTCGCGACGGGCGAACATCAGGCGGAAAAAGCTCAGCAGTACGCCAAACGCCACGACGCCGGCGCACGCCGTCACGACGATGCGCGGCATGGGGTCGCGCATCAGCAGCATAAAGCGATACGTATACGGCCCCCAAAACTGGCAGACAAGCGTACCCAGCGCCACGATGGTGGCGGCAAGATACACGATCGCTAGGGCTCGTTTGAGTACGCGCACGCGGCGCTCCCTTCAAATCTCGGCTCTCAAAATGCAAAACGGTTCGCATCATTATAAAAGAGCCGGGTCCGGTGCTCTACGCACGCGGATCCGGCTCATCTATTCCACGAGGCTTGCATGCTCGCTTCATTATGCCCAGATATGCACGGCTTAACCCGTGCGGGCGCTACTCCTCCTCGAGGGCAGCGATGACCTCGTCGGTCATGTCCATGGTGCTGTAAACATCCTGGACGTCGTCGAGCTCCTCAAGACGGTCGATGAGGCGCTGGACCTTCTTGGCGTCGGCACCGGAGACCTCGGTCGGGGTGGTCGGAACCATGGTGGTCTCGGAACCCTTGACCTGGATGCCCTGCTCCTCGAGCGCCTTGGAGACAGCCATGACGTCGTTAGCGGCGGTCCAGACAATCCACTCCTCGCCGGCGTCCTCGTAGTCGTCGCCACCAGCCTCGGCAATGGCCATCATGAACTCTTCCTCGTCACCGGCAGCGCCGTTGGCGATCATGGTCTCCTTCTTGGCGGTCTCGTCCAAGACCTCCTTGGCGACGACGATCTGGCCCTTGCGCTCAAACTGGAAGGCGACGGAGCCGGAGGTGCCCAGGTTGCCACCAGCGTGGGAGAAGGCGGAACGGACATCGGCAGCGGTGCGGTTGCGATTGTCGGTCAGGCAGTCGACGTAGACGGCGACACCGGCGGGACCGTAGCCCTCGTACACGATGTTCTCGTAGACGGCGGCGTCGGCACCCGAACCAAAGGCCTTGTCGATAGCGGACTTGATCTTGTCCTTAGGCATAGACTGAGCCTTGGCCTTAGCGACGGCAGCGGCGAGGCTGGCGTTGTTCTCGGGCAGCGGGTCGCCGCCGAGACGAGCGGCAACGGTGATGTTGCGGCTGAGCTTGGAGAAGAGGGCGGAACGCTTGGCGTCCTGCGCGCCCTTACGATGCTTGGTTGTGGCCCACTTAGAGTGTCCGGACATACGTGTCTCCTATCGGTTTCGACCTAAAGCCCAGCGCGAACGCTCGGGCAATATAAACAAACGTCGTTATGATATACCTACCGGCCTGCAAGATAAACCCCAAAATGAAGGCGTCGTGATGACGCGAGCCCTTGGTGCAAAGTAACCTGTCCCCCTTGCACCAATCTTTGGTTAGCTCCAGAGATGGTCGTTGCGGGTGATCGTGGCGCCGATGGCAAAGGGCATGCAGACGATTACTGGATACAGGTAGCGCATGTAGGTCGATCCGTTGCACGGGCCAATCAGGCACACGGCGAGCACGCCCAGCAGCGGTATCCAGATGGCCAGCGCGCGCCACGAATGACGGCGCAACAGGTAGACCACCACGGTGATCATAATCCATACGTACGTGGCCGAGCTCATGGAGAGCGAGATAAACGGGATGCGCTGCACCGCCACGCGGTACAGGTTGATCAGGTGATCACACCAGCGCACGGCCTTGTTATCGACCGGGTGGAAGTCAAAGTACTTGCGGTTATCGGGCTTCGCCATAATCTCGGCACTGCGCGCCGTGCTGTAGACCCACGCATCGCGAGCGCTCGGATAGAAGTACCCATAGTAGTTATTGACGAGCGCCGAGATATAGCACTCGGGGTCCTTTTTGAACATCTGGGCCCACACCTTAAAATAGGCCTTGATGTCCTCCTGCGAGGCATACTCATTAAAGCAGTTTTTGACGGCATCCGACTTGTCGGGGTTGTAGCGACGACCTAGGTTCTCGTAGTTGAGCACCCGATCGATTACCTCGCGCTCTTTATCGGTCACCAGGCCGTCACAGGGAGCTTCCTCAATCGTGCCATCATCGCTGACCTTGGGGTTGACGCCCGAATTGAGGCCGTCGTGCTTTTGGACGAAGCGCGCCGTCTGCTGAAACGGGATCGAGAGCACCTCGCGCTTGGAGCTCGGCGTGATATCGTGCGCCGGCATAAAAACCTTGGTGAAATACGTGTTAGAGGCCAGGCAGAGCGCGAGCACCGCGAGGACGCCGACCCAGCGGAAGCGCGGCGTGGCGTTTGAGGGTGCAGGGGCCGCCTGTTTTGCCGCGCCGCGAGCTCTATGCGCGTCCCAGGCGCAACATGCTGCCGCGATCACGCAAGCCGCCAGCGGAAACACGAGGCCGCCATTACGCAAAAACGTGGCACCCATGGCACCCAGCACGAGCAACAGCCAGTCGTGGCGCGCAAAGAGCACGGGTGCCTGTTCGCCCGCGCGCTCGGCATTGGCATCGCGACGGGGCAGGCCGCACGCCACGAGCTTGACGGTCTGAACGAGCAGCACCAAAAACGCATCGGCGAAAAGCACGTCTTTGGTCAGCAGCACCGCATAGTTGGAGAACATCGGCATAAACGCAAAGAACAGCAGGATGGCGCCCCGGACCGGCAGGCTCACGCCCAGCTTGCGCAGCGACGATATGGAATAGGCCAAGCAAGCGGCCGTAATGACATATTGGATACAAGTGTAGATGGTGAGGCCCGCATTGGCGCTGTTAAAAAGCGAAAGTCCCAGCTGCACGCACGAGCCGATGATGGCCGTGTGCACTACCGGGTGATGTCCGTTGAGCAGCACGTCGGGGTTAAGCAGGCGCAGGTAATCGCTCGTGCCGTTGGGATAGTTGAACCACTGGCGGATCTGCGCACCCGTATCTCCCATAAAGAGACCGGGCAGTGAGGCGATAAGCGTGGGCGCCCAGACAATCATAAGCACAAGAAACGGTCCGGCAAAGGGATGGACCGAGAGTACGGCGTGGGCCACACGCCACACGCGGCCAAAATGCGCCTCCGAAAACGGAATGCGGCGAGAACTCAGCCAATCCAAACACTCAAAAGCCAGATAGAAAGCCACGATCGCCAAGAGCATCCAGCCTGCCCCGCCAATCCAGGCGCAGATAACGCGTGCCTTGTCGCCGAGCACGATCTCGGCCGAGTCGGTGAGGTCGTAGCTACGGCCAAACACCATGCAGACGGCAAAGAAGAGCGACGGCAGAACGATCGACGGACGCCAGGCGTCACCACGGCCAAAGAACACATAGCGAAACGGCAGCGGGAGCAGGCAGGCGAGCGCGAGCAGCATGACCGCGTCGGTATGACCGGCAAACGAGAGCAGTACCTCGTAGCACACGTAGAGCGCGCCCGTCGCCTTGGGGTCGATCGACAGCACCGCGTTGCTCGACACCGGGGCGGGATCGATGGAAAACGCCGTGGTCGCCAGCAGGGCGAGCAAAAATGCGATACATGTCTGCTTGGCGGGATAGCGCTTAAACCAAACGATACGGGCGGCGTCGCGCGCCGCAGATGTAGAGAGGTCGGAATCCTTCACAGTCCGAAAAGCCTTTCTAGAAACCTACCAAAAAGTGACAGGTTTATTTTGGCAGGTTTTATCTGGGGAAACGTTACGGTTCTGTCATCGTTGGCCGGCAAAACCACCACAAAGGTGCCTGTCCCCTTTGTGGTGGTTAGGCGTCGAGGTAGATGCGCTGGGGACGATTGCGGTGACGGGCAAAGACGATGAGCGCCAGGCCCGCAATCACGAGCGGCAGGCTCAGCAGCTGGCCCATGGTGATGACGCCGCCCAGCAGATAACCCAGCTGGGCGTCGGGCACGCGCACAAACTCAACGAGGAAGCGGACGATGCCGTAGCCCATCACAAACACGCCCATAAATGTGCCCTGGGGCAGCAGCGGCTTTTTGCGGCTGAGCACTTGCAGAATGCAGAAGAGCACGATGCCCTCCAGAAATGCCTCGTAGAGCTGGGAGGGATGACGCGGCATGTCGCCCGCGGTGCCGCCAAAGACCACGCCCCAGGGCAGATCGGTCGGTTTGCCCCACAGCTCGCCGTTGACAAAGTTGGCACAGCGCCCCAGGCACAGGGCCAGCGGAGCGCCAATAACGGCGAGATCGGCCAGAGTCCATGCATCGAGCTTGTACATGCGGCACACAAGCACGCCGCCGATGATGCCGCCCACCAGACCGCCATGGAAACTCATGCCGCCCTCGTTGGTGGCAAAGATCTCGAGCGGATGCGCCCAGTAGTAGCCGTCGCCGTAAAAGACGACATAGAACAGGCGCGCGCCGATGATGAGGCCAAAGACCACACCGACCACGACGCTCGTCAGGTCGTCGATCGTGATATCGAAACCCCAACGGCGCTGCGTGCGGTACATGACGACTGCCGTGAGCAGCGCTCCGACCACATAGGCCAAGCCGTACCAGTAGATGGTGATGGGCCCGGCCGAAATGGCGACAGGGTCAAGCATATGGTAGAGGTCGTTGAGCATATCGATCCCTCTGCTCCCTACATGCAAATGCGGCCGCGGGCCTTGCGCTCGCAGCCGCACAGTTGGGCGTAACGTCTATGCGGAACACATCGTCCGCAGCTATCGCTTCTTAGAACGGCGCGTACTCGTCGTACAGATCGTCGGCCTCGCCGGAGGCATTGACCTGCTCGACACGCGTAACGCCGGGCACGTGCTCCTTCAGGATGCGCTCGATGCCCATGGAAAGCGTCAGGGCGCTCATTGGGCAACCGGCGCAGGCGCCCTGAAGCTCCAGCTTGACGACGCCCTCGTCGTCAACGCCCACATACTCCATATCGCCGCCGTCGGCCTGCAGGTTGGGGCGGATCTCTTCAAGAACCTTCTTAAGCAGCTCTTCGTTAACAGCCACAGGGGCTCCTTTCTCACAATAACGCGGGCGCGCCCGCGGACAGGGGCTATGTTACTACAGCCATGTACCCGCTCAAGCGCCAGCCATGCGCGCGGATACGACTTTCACGAGCAGTCAATTTGGGACGGGGCTCTTTTAGCTGTTTTGCCGCCGATCGGTGCCGACACGCGCTGTTGCTACTGTTGAGCCTGTCCCCCGGTACCAATGTGGACATCGACGATAACCTGGCGGTAGCTAATGCCGCAGGAGTCGAGGATGCGGCGGCTGATGCGGCCGTCGTCGGTGTCGGCGTACTTATTGTCCAGGTAGACGACCTCGCCCACACCTACCTGTGCCAGAATTTTGGCACAGTCATGGCACGGGAACAGCGTGACGTAGACCGTGGAGCCCTCAAGATCTTTGAGCGATCCGCGGTAGTTGAGCACTGCGTTGGCCTCGGCATGGACGACGTAGTTGTGCTTGTCCTGCAGCGGGTCGTCGCTCGTACCCCAAGGAAAAAAATCGTCGTTGAGCGCCGAGGGCGTACCGTTGTATCCCACCGAGAGGATGCGGTGGTTGGTGCTAGCGATGCACGCGCCCACCTGCGTGTTGGGGTCCTTGCTGCGGCGCTGCGCGGCGATAGCCACGCTCATAAAGAACTCGTCCCAGCTAATGACGTCGCGGCGCTTGCCCGACGCGCTTTGTTGAAGATCGTCCGACATGGCAGACACCTCCGAAATCGCAATAGTTTGACCCATTGTAGCAGGTGAAAGGTGAGGCCGTTTCCTGTCCCGTCAACGTCCTTTTGCTTTATGTGCGGCCCTTTATGCGCGGCGCGGCTTTTGGTTAATGCGGTACAGCTCGGCAAGACCCCGCAGCGTCAGTGCGTCGTCTACCGTCAGGCTGTGGCCGACCAGCGCCGCGAGCGCCTCGGCATCGTCGCCGGTGATGACGATGGGCACGCCGTCCTCCCCCGCCGCCTTGGTCGAGCGCATCTCGGCAAGCACCATGTCGAGCATGCCGTCGATGCGGGCCACCTCGCCCAAGACCACACCCGAGCGCATGGCCTCGCGCGTGTTGCGCCCGATGACGTGCGGGGGTGCCGAGGTCTCGACCTGCGGCAGGCGCGCCGCAGCGGCCGAAAGCGAGCGAGCGCCGAGCGCCAGA
This sequence comes from Collinsella sp., assembly GCA_014871605.1. Classification (GTDB taxonomy): domain Bacteria; phylum Actinomycetota; class Coriobacteriia; order Coriobacteriales; family Coriobacteriaceae; genus Collinsella. The sequence continues at coordinate 9,866 of WGSQ01000054.1, forward strand.
CCCGGCGCGATGACGCCGCCGACAAAGGTTCCGCGCGCATCGATGACCTCGATATTGGTTGTGGTGCCCAGGTCGATCACGATGCACGGAGCACCGTAGACGGCACGGGCCGCCACGGCGTCGGCGATGCGGTCGGGACCGATCTCGGCCGGGTCATCGTAGTGCACGGGTATGCCGGTCTTGAGCCCCGGCCCCACGGTGAGCACGCGCCCCGTGCAGGTACGGGAAAGCGCTGCCTTCCACGGGCGCTCGAGCGCCGGCACCACGCAGCTCAGCACGGCCGCCGCGGGAACGAGTGCGCCCGGCATGCCCGCATCGGCGGCAAGCGCGCCCATGACCTGCATGAGCCTCATACGCGCCTCGTCGGCCGTAATGCTCGACGGCGTCGTGATCTCGCAGGTCGCAAGCGGGCATTCCTGCGCCGCAGCCGAATCCTCGGCAAACAGGCCAAAGCGAATGAACGTGTTACCCACGTCGACCGTCAATATATACGCGCACCCATTCAGCATCGTCGGAACTCCTTTCGTCTGCCCAGCAGTATATCCCCGCAGTTCCATCCGGCAAGCAGGGGCAGCTAAAAGACGCCCCTCCCAAATGCGCTGCCTTGCGGCTATACTGGTGCGCGGCCGTGCGCGAGCTCACGCGGCGGCCCTTGGTAACCCGACTTCCCGCGCCGTATCCGTAGCGGCGCTCCCGGGGGAAGCGGATATACGCAAAGGAGTTCTATATGAGCAATCCCTCGAACCGCGCCTCGATGCGCGGGCAATTCACGCTGCGCGGCGTCGTCATCGGCGTCCTTGGCTGCGTGATTATCACGGCAAGCTCGGCCTATACGGCCCTCAAGATGGGCGCCCTCCCCTGGCCGATTATCTTCGCTGCCGTCATTTCGCTGTTCTTCCTGAAGCTCATGGGCAACGCCAGCCTTAACGAAGCCAACGTCACCCACACCATTATGTCCGCGGGCGCCATGGTCGCCGGCGGCCTGGCGTTTACCATCCCGGGCGCCTGGATGCTGGGCTACGCCGACCAGATCAGCTGGCTCGACATGTTTATCGTGGCGCTCGCCGGCACCATCTTGGGCCTGCTGGCCACGGCACTCATCCACCGTCACTTTATCGTGGACGCCGCGTTGGAGTTTCCCACCGGCAACGCCGCAGCTCAGACCCTGCGCGCGACCGAGGCCGGCGGCAAGACCG
>WGSQ01000055.1 GCA_014871605.1 Collinsella sp.
GTCGTAGGGTAGCAAATTTCGATATATCAGTTGGGGCAAAATACGAGATGTGACGAGATAGAGCGTCAGAGCGTCCATGACGCCCACCTGCCATATTTGCCCTTTACCGATTTGCCAAGTCTTTGCGGCCCCATTGCCGATCACCCGTGCGATAATGCGCCGGACGAGAAAGGAATCCGATGGAATCGACTGATGTACTGGTAATTGGAGCTGGCATTGCGGGCCTTTGCGCCGCCATCGAAGCGGCACGCACGGGTGCAACCGTCACTGTGGCAAGCGCCGGCAAGACCATGAGTGGATCGAGCTTCTTCCCGGGTACCTGGGGCCTCGGCCTCATCGGACCCGTTAACGAAGACGACGAGCAGGACCTCATCGACACCATCCTGGCCGTCGGCGGCGGCGTTGCCGACCCCGAACTCGTCCAAGCGTTCGTCCACGGCATTCCCCAAGCGATTGACTGGCTCGAGCAAGACCTGGGCGTTAAGCTCAAGCGTCCGCAAAACGCTGAGAGCGCTCAGCAAAAGCAGTTTATCCCCTGCTTTGACCACAAGACGCGCATGTGGCGCGGCCTCACCCGCAAGCCCCTTGAGGACGCTCTGACAGCCCGGATCGAGTCGCTCGGCATTCGCCTGCTCCCCCGCCATGAGCTTATCGACCTTGTTGAGGACACGAACGGCAGAATAACCGGAACCGTACTCTACGACCTTACCGAAAATCGAATCGTGCCCTTTGCTGCCGAGGCCACGGTCATCGCAGCCGGTGGCACAGGCGGCCTGTTCGAGCGCAGCCTTACGTCGGCTGATGTGCTCAGTTCCTCGCAGGCCATCGCGCTGGCGCACGGCGCAACACTTACTAATATAGAGTTCATGCAGATGATGCCCGGCTTCATCGAGCCCAGGCGTAACTTGGTCTTCAACGAGAAAACCTGGCGCTACGTGCATGTAGACCAGCCGGTAGATATTGCCGACGACAAGCTGGACGACCTGCTCGAGCAGCGCTCTGGATATGGTCCCTTCACGTCACGCTTGGCCTCCCGCGCTATCGATCTCGTCATCGATCAGGCAGGTGTCGAAGGCCTGGCACTCCACTACGACTTCCCCCGCGAGGATGTCCCAGAGTTTGTGCAGACCTTTGCCACCTGGCTGCAAGACGAGCACGGCATCGCTCCGACTGACGAGATGCGCGTTGCGATGTATGCCCACGCCGCTAATGGCGGCATCAAGATCGATAAGACCGCGTACACGGGCGTTGAGGGTCTCTACGCTTGCGGCGAGGCGACAGGCGGCATGCACGGAGCCGACCGCATTGGTGGCTTGTCAAGCGCCAACGGCATCGTGTTCGGGCGCATCGCAGGCGCATCGGCAGCCCTTGCAGCGCAGAAAGAGCCTAAGACAGCCCTGAAGGCGGATATCGCCCTCCCCCAGCACGGCATTGCCACAACAGATGCCGAGCGCCTGACCCGCAGCCTTAAGCACACGATGAGTACCTATTGCATGATCAACCGCACCGAAACAGGCCTATCCGAAGCACTACACGAGCTTGAGGGCTTGAAGACGGAGGCAACGACCTTGAGCACACAGAAAGCCCAGGACAGCGAAGTCGCAGCCCTCGCCCGCCTGCAATCGCAGATTCAGCTGGCACAGGAAATGGTCAAAGCCATGCGTAAGCGGACCGAAAGTCTCGGATCGCACTATCGAGCGGATTAAACCGGACACCTATCTAAAGCAGAACACAATCAATCGATATCCATGGGCCCCGTGAGCTTGAAGCAGCACGGGGCCCATTCGTGTCCGCACGACAGCGTATCCTTATTCTGAATATAGAGCGGGCAAAGCCCGCATAGAAAATAGACCAGCGAGGAGGAGATATGGACAGCAGGGATATCGAGAAATGGCGTGTCGAACTTGACAGCTACGCCCATGTGGAAGACGGCGTTGAGTATTGGCTCGCACGCGATTTAATGGAACCCATGGGGTACACTCGATGGGAGAACTTCGCCGAAGTTGTTAAGAGGACAAAAGTCTCGTGCGAAACAAACAAAACTCCAGTTGATTCCCATTTTCGTGACACCACGAAAATGGTAACTGCCGGTGTCGCCGCTCGCGCGGTTAAAGACTACAAACTTACGCGCTATGCATGCTATTTAATCGCACAGAACGGAGATTCAAACAAGCCAGAGATCGCGCTCGCCCAGGCATACTTTGCCGTGCAGACGCGCCGCCAAGAGCTCATAGAGCAGCGCTTCGCAGAGATTCAGCGCTTGCAGGCGCGCCACTCGCTATCCGATTCAGAGAAACAGCTCTCGGGTATTGCGTTCAAACGCGGCGTGGACTCCAAAGGATTCGCGATCATCAAGTCGAAGGGCGATGAGGCGTTATTCGGCGGCAGAAGCACGGCGGAAATGAAGCAGCAGCTCGGCGTACCCAAGAGCGCGGCATTGGCGGACAGGTTAGCCGATGTCCTCATCAAAGCAAAGGACCTCACGAACTCGATGACGGCCTTCAACGCCGAGGAACACGACTTGTACGGTCTGGACCAGATCAAACAAGAACACGTCGAGAACAACACGAGCGTGCGTGGCAGCCTCATCGACCGCGGAATTGTTCCCGAGAACCTACCGCCTGCCGAGGATACAAAAAAGCTCGAGCGTCGCGTGAAGGCAGACGAGAAGAAACTCAAGGAGGGTACTGACGGTTTCACCGATCCCCAGGGTAGACTCAATCTGTGAAAGCGGCCGCGCCCTTTCGGGTTCGACCCCATGCGAGGTTAACAAAAAAGCGACCAGCCTAAGCCAGTCGCTTTAACATGCTTTGGGTGGGCCGTCAGGGGGTCAGCCTGCTGTGCAGGCGGTCGCTGCGGCGCTTCGCGCCTTGCGCGCTGCGCTGGCAAATGCTTACGCATTTCCTCAGCTCCGCGCCCCGACGGGTTCGACCCGATGCGAGGTTAACAAAAAAGCGACCAGCCTAAGCCAGTCGCTTTAACATGCTTTGGTGGGCCGTCAGGGGGTCGAACCCTGGACCTTGGGATTAAGAGTCCCCTGCTCTACCAACTGAGCTAACGACCCGATATCAACACGAAGCAAGAACTGGGGTGGGTAAAGGGACTCGAACCCTCGACCTACGGGACCACAACCCGTCGCTCTAGCCAACTGAGCTACACCCACCGTGTCCTGTACGCTTCGCGCTCGACTATTATTGCAAGGAACGCCACGCGATGCAAGCCCCAATTTTCAAGAATTTTGAAAAGAGTTTTTCGAGACCATTTCGAGCAAATCCCACCGGTTTCATAGGAGTAAACTTGCCCCACTGCAAATCCTCGAAAGGACCGTCATGAAAGAACTCTCCAACCGCACGGCAAGATTTACCGATTCGGTCATCCGCCGCATGACACGCATCTCCAATAAGTACGGCGCTGTCAATCTCTCGCAGGGCTTCCCTGACTTCGATCCCCCGGCGCAGCTGCTCGATAGCCTCAGCACCATCGCCGCCGATCCCAAGCCGCTCTATCACCAGTACTCCATCACCTGGGGCTCCCAGGCCATTCGCGAGGCGCTTGCCGCCAAACAGGAGCACTTTATGGGCATGCCGGTGAACCCCAACGAGAATATCGTAGTCACCTGCGGCTCCACCGAGGCCATGATGGCCGCCATGATGACGGTCACGAACCCCGGCGATAAGGTCGTCATCTTCTCGCCGTTCTACGAGAACTACGGCGCCGACACGATCCTTTCGGGAGCCGAGCCCATCTACGTGCCGCTCAACCCGCCCACCTTTGACTTCGACCGCGAGGTCCTCGAGGCGGCCTTCCGCGACAACGACCCCAAGGCCATCGTCCTGTGCAACCCTTCCAACCCCTGCGGCAAGGTCTTTACGCGCGAGGAGCTCACCTTTATCGCCGACCTCTGCAAAAAGTACGACGCCTATTGCATCACCGACGAGGTATACGAGCACATCGTCTACGCACCCCATGAGCACGTCTACATGGCCACGCTGCCTGGCATGTTTGAGCGCACCATCAGCTGCAGCTCGCTGTCCAAGACCTACTCCATCACCGGCTGGCGTCTGGGCTACACTATCGCCCCTGCCGAAATCACCGAGCGCATCAAAAAGGTCCACGACTTCCTCACCGTGGGCGCCGCCGCTCCCCTGCAGGAAGCCGTCGTCACCGCCCTCAACTTCGACGACAGCTATTACGATGAGGTCCTCGACCTCTACACCGCCAAACGCGACTTGTTCTGCCAGGGGCTCGATAGCATCGGTCTTGAGCATAACGTGCCGCAGGGCGCCTACTACGTCATGATGGACATCTCTGAGTTTGGCTATGACAGCGACCTCGAGTTCTGTGAAGACCTCGCGTCTAAAGTGGGTGTGGGCGCCGTGCCCGGCTCGAGCTTCTTCCGCGAGCCCGTCAACCATCTGATTCGTTTCCACTTTGCCAAGCGAAACGAGACGCTTAACGCGGCGCTGGAGAACCTCAAGTCGCTACGTGATAAAATCAAGCCGCGCGGGTAAGGACGGCCCGGCAACTAAAGCAACCAAAGAAGCCCCGCACCGCCCGCTGCGTTGCGAGGCTTCTTTCTATAGCGCTTTCTTAAATGGTTTAGAGCTCTATACTTTAGTCACGGAGCAACTCGTCCCAGAGAGAGGAATACTATGGCAGAGCAGCAGCTTATCGGAGCGCTCGAGGCCGGTGGCACCAAGATGGTCTGCGCCACGGGCTATGCGGACGGTACGGTCCTAGAGCGTGAGCAGATCGCGACCACGACCCCGCAGGAGACCGTTGAGGCCGTCAACGCATGGTTTGCCGACAAGGGCATCGCCGCACTGGGCATCGGCGCATTTGGCCCCACCGCAGTCAACCCCGCTTCGCCCCAATACGGCAAGATCCTGGAGACGCCCAAAACGGCATGGCGCTACTTTGACCTGCTGGGCACTATCCAAAACGAGCTCAATATCCCCTGCGGCTACGATACCGACGTCAACGTCGCCTGTCTGGGCGAGGTCACCTTTGGTTGCGCCCAGGGCCTTCACAGACGTGATCTACCTGACCATCGGCACCGGCGTGGGCGCCGGCGTGCTATCGGGCGGCAAGCTCGTACACGGCATGATGCATCCCGAGGCCGGCCATATCCTGGTCACGCGCGACCCGCGCGACACCATCGGCGAGCATAGCGCCTGCCCCTTCCACGACAACTGCCTCGAGGGCCTCATCGCCGGCCCCGGCGTTAAAAAGCGCTGGGATGGCAAGAGCGCCGGAGACATGGCCGATGACCCGGAGGCCATGGACCTGCTCGCCGGCTATCTGGCACAGGCGCTCATGACCTACACGCTGTGCTACGCGCCGCAAAAGATCATCATCGGCGGCGGCGTGGCCGACCACACCCCCATCGTGCCGCTCGCGCGCAAGAAGTGCGCCGAAATGCTCAACGGCTATATCGTCACGCCCGAGGTCAACGATATCGATAACTACATCGTCAACAACAGCCTCGAGGGCAAGCAGGGCATCATGGGCTGCCTGGCCCTGGGCGCACAGGCGCTTCAGTAGCAGACGCACCCACAGGGCGTGGCGCGCCCGGCAAATCCGACCTACGGAACGACGCCACCACACCTCATATAAGCCCTCAAATTAAAAAGGCCGCCCAGGACCAAACAATACGTCCTAGGCGGCTTTTTTGGCGTACATCAGCGACCGTAAGAGATATCGGAGCACAACGCCCGTTGCCGCTCCACAGCAGTCGATCATCACATCGGTGATCATGCCGGCGCGTCCCGGCACAAAGAGCTGAATCGTCTCGTCGATCGAGGGAATCAGCAGCAGGAACACCGCCGTGGGCAGCAGCACGTCAAAGGTGCGCCGGCCCTCAAAATCAAAGGCGTGCGTTGCCAGAATGCCGAGCACCATATACTCGGTAAAATGCGCGCACTTGCGAACAACAAAGTTGGTCACCCATTCATATGGAAGTCCCACGCCGTGCAGGAAACCGCGGATAGCTTCCATGACCGTCAGGCTCAGCGAGCCCGACCCCGAGCCGGGAACCAGCGAATTGCCCCAGATCAAGAGCGCCATCAGGCAGGTCACGACCGCCCATTTTCGATTGATCTTAACCATGCAGAAGTTATGCCTCCGCGCGGAGCGGCGCGAAGCTGGCGGTACCGCCCTCGATAACGCTCAGATAGGCACGGCCCGTACGCTTGGCGGTAGAGGACTGCAGGCGCTCGATCTCTTCCTCGAGGATCTGATTGACGCGCTCGTGACGACGATTTTCCATAATGCCGGCGGCAATAGCCTCGGCCCGCTCGATGCCCTCGCGTGAGATACGGGCGGTATCCTCGGGGAACACAGCGCTGTGACGGCCGACATAGGCGGGGGCAGCAGGCTGAGGGGCAGCGACGGGAGTGGGGACTGCAACAGGAGCAGGCTCGTCAATCTCATCCAGAATCGCGGTGTCGGCGGCCCACATGTCCTCGTGGCCCGAGTAATCGGCCATGGGGACATCGACCTCGAGCGAGGCGTCCGGAAGGTCGCCGGTGTCGATGCGATCTTGGGCATCAATCGATGCGGTGATGGCTGCAGGCTCATCGAGGTCATCGAGATCGATGTCCGCGGCACCGGAGATGATAGGCATGCTGGCGAGGTTTGCGTTGTACGGCGCAGCCTCAGCCGCCTGCTGCTGGGCAGGAGCGCCCCAAAGCGAGCTTTCGGCGGCACGGCGGGCGGCAACGGCCTCCTCGTCCGCGGTCATGGCTTCATCAACGTACGAATTGTCGGCAGAAGCGTTCGCGTCCGCCGAGGTAGCGCTGTAAGCGTTATTGGCTGCCGCGTTGGCGACGAGTGCCACGAAAGCCGCCGTGCTGCCCGCAGGGGCGGCCTGGGAGCCAGACACGGCGCGTGCCGCGGCGGCGATGTCGTCGCGATTGAAGGAGCCGGTCTGCCCGCCGTTGGTGAGCTCGTCGATGGCGACTTGATAGACGTCGCGCGAGTGTGCAGGGTCGCAGCTCACCGGCGAATCGTCGTCGAGCATACTGTCGATCATGGACCAAGCCTCGGCCTCATCCATGGCATCTGCGGCTCGAGCGATGGTAGGGACACCATCATCGGCATGACGGCGCTGGAACGCACCAGTCAGGCCGGAAAGGTATGCCGAGGTAGACTGATCCGCCTGAGCCTGAGAAGCAGAAGCCGCAGCGTAAGGAGTAGCATCCTGCTGCTGAGCTGGAATCGAGGCGGTCTTGAACTCGCTTTGATGCTGATTGAGATTGGCGGCACCGCCCATGGCATCGGGCTGGAACAGACGCTCTTCACGCTGCGCACGGTACTCGGAGATACCCAGCGAGGCGGCATAGATACCCACGCCCGCCACCGCGCCCACGGCGAAGGGAACCGCACCCGCCACGACCGTCTCGTTCACAGACGAAAACGGCAGCGTCGCGGCATACATAACCACGGGAGCGGCAAGGCCGATCCCGCACGAAAGTCCGGCAAGGACTGCTCGTTGTGTTGCATCAGAAGAAGCCATGAGCTCTCCCCATCTTCCAGCACCCAAATCGCATCATTCAGTTGGCTGCGCGAGAGAAGATGAAGCGGGGCTATGCCCCAAAGCAACGGTATATGGTTCGTTTCATCTGCGTTTTCCGTCGCGAAGCTTAAAAGCTATTATGCGAAACCGCCCAGTCGATTGCAAGCGACGATGTCGGATTGAAACGGGAAACCTGCTGCTTGCCAGTCTTATGGTCAAAAATTAGCGCGGATAGGCGATATGGAAAAGGGCCGAGGCTCAAAGCCCCGACCCTTTATTGCATTGATGACTATCGCTGCGTGTGGATGACAACCTAGAACGTCTGCTCGTAGTCGCTGTGTTTTTTGGCCGAACGCACCAGGAACTCCTGGTTGGTGTTGGTGCCCTTAAGACCCTTGATAAACGACGCGGCTGCGCGCTCGGTGTTGTTCATGCCGGCAAGAATGCGACGCAGACCAAAGACAAACGGACGCATCTGCTCGTCGACCAACAGGTCTTCGTTGCGCGTACCGGAGGCAACGGGGTCGATAGCCGGGAAGATGCGGCGGTCGGCCAGGTCGCGGTCGAGCTTAAGCTCCATGTTGCCGGTACCCTTGAACTCCTCGAAGATGACCTCGTCCATCTTGGAACCGGTGTCGATGAGGGCAGAGGCCAGGATGGTGAGCGAGCCACCGTTCTCGATATTACGGGCTGCGCCCAGGAAGCGCTTGGGAGGATACAGGGCCGCCGAATCGACGCCGCCCGAAAGGATGCGGCCCGAGGCGGGCGCCGCCAAGTTGTAGGCGCGGGCAAGACGCGTGATGGAGTCGAGCACCACCACGACATCGCCGCCCAGCTCCACGATGCGCTTGGCGCGCTCGATGACGAGCTCTGCCACGCGAGTGTGGTTGTCGGCGGGCATATCGAAGGTCGACGCCACAACCTCGCCCTTGATGGAACGCTGCATATCGGTGACCTCCTCGGGGCGCTCGTCGACGAGCAGACAGATGAGGTGCACCTCGGGATTGTTAATCGAGATAGACTGGCAAATCTTCTTGAGGATCGTGGTCTTGCCGGCCTTGGGCGGGGACACGATCAGGCCACGCTGACCCTTGCCGATCGGCGACACGATGTCGATGGCACGACCGGTAATGGAATCCTTGCCATGCTCCATGCGCAGCGGCTCGTTGGGATAGACCGGGGTGAGGTCGCCGAACTTGGGGCGGTTGCGAATCTGCTCGGGATCCAGACCGTTGACGGTCGTGATTTTGGCGAGGCCGGCGCGCTTGTCGCCGCCGCGCGAAGGACGAAGCGAGCCCTCGATGACGTCGCCCGTGCGCAGACGCGCGGAGCGGATGAGGTAGGCGGGGACGAAGGCGTCGTCGTTGGACTTCATGTAACCGTGGGCATGGATGATACCGGAGCTGTCCGGACGAATCTGCAGAATGCCCTTGATGTCGCGGAAGCCCTCGGCCTTCGCGGCGGTGACGTAGATCTCCTCGACGAGCTCGGCTTTCTTCTTGCCGGTCGTCTCGATCTCGAACTCCTTGGCCTTCTCGCGCAGTTCGGCGACCTTCATGGCAGCGAGCTCCTCACGCGAAAGCGTGGGTTCGGTGGGGGCGGCGTTGCGCTCCTTGTTGCGCTGTTTGCGATCGCGCTGGCGGTTGCGACGGTCGTTGTTGCGCTCGTCCTTGCGCTCGTTGCGCTCCTCGTTGCGCTTGTGCTGGCGACGGTTGGGACGAGTGCCGTCTTCGCCCTCGGCAGGCGCGGCGCCATCGTTTGCGGCGGCATCGGCGTTAGCCGCAGTATCATCGCTGGCCTCGGCCTTGGAATCGCCCTGCAGCCCGGCATCAGCCTGCTGTTCGGCGGCCTTGGCCTTAGCGGACTTCTTACGACCGCGCTTGGGCTTCTCGGACGCAGGCCGTTCGACGTCTTGGGGCTCGGCGGCATCAGTCGATGCATCGGCGGTTGTCTCGGCGGAATCCTCGGACGCACCCTTCTTGGCAGCCTTGGCCTTGGACGTGCGCTTAGCAGCAGTACGATGGCTGCGACCAGGACGGACGTCGGCGGGCTCGACATCGGCGGGAGCGGCCTCGGAAGTCGTAGCATCCTGGACGGGTGCATCGGCAGCGGTTGCAGACTCGGCGGTCGCCGCAGCATCCCGAGCGGCGGCGGCTGCGGCTGCGGCCTTCTCTGCCTCGACGAAGGCCTTGGGCTTGCGACCGCGACGGTGCGGGCGCAAAGCCGGATCGACAACGGGAACTTCGCTGGCCTCGACAGGCGCAGCGGGCTCAGCTGGCGATGCGCCCTCCCCTGCCGCGGAACGGACCGAAGCCTCAGTGAGCTCGGGGGTTACCTGTTCAGCAACCTGCTCGGCCTTAGCAGCCGTGCGACGGCGTGTGCGCGGTGCCGGCTTCTCGGTCGGTTGGTCGGCGGCAGGGGTCTCGGGCACAGACGGGGCTGCAAGCTCGGTCAGAGCCGCGGCCTCACGCTCGGCAGCACGACGGCGGGCGCGCACCACCTGAGCCTCGCTAATCTGCGCCAACGCACGTGCCTGCGCGACCTCATCGGAAATCGGCGCCGAGGAGTCAGCTGCAACGGTGCGCTTGACGCGCGTCATGCGCGTGGTACGGCGCTTGGGCTTGGTGACCTCCTCGCCGTCAGCAGCAGGCTTGGCCGTGCGGCGCGTACGCTTGGGCTTTGCCGGAGCAGCCTCCTCACCAGTTGCAGGCACGGCCTTCTCAGCCGTTGCAGGCGTAGGCGTCGAAGCAGCCTTAGGCGTCTCAGGAGCCGAGGCATGCGCGGGCGCCGCGACCTGGTCCAACGCAACCGGTGCAGCGGGAGCGGCTTGCGTCGTCGTTATTTCGTTTTCTTGCTGTTGATCAGACACAGTGTTTGCTCAACTTTCTTTTCAAGCCCTGTGATCACATGCTCCCTGCATAAACCTTCAGGGCGGCTAAACAGTCTAGCTCCGTCAAATACCGACGGACATCATTGATCTGTATCGAGATATTTGCGTCATATACGCAGCGTTAGTGTAACACAACCGCCGTCACCTGCAACTTAGTCATTGGGGACGTTCTTAAACGACTATTCAAAAGGGACACTCTTTGGTTTACCGCCCACAAATCTGACTGCCTCCGCCAAAACTATGGCGGTTTACTACGATGAATCGCTCAACCGCGACCACTCCGAAACTTGTTGAACTAAAACCGACGCTCCTATAAGTTGTCAAGAGGCAGTTTGCGGGAGCGCTCTC
>WGSQ01000056.1 GCA_014871605.1 Collinsella sp.
TTGAGAAAAGTGGCGATTATTTCAACTTTTCTTTTGTTTTGCCCATTTATCCATAATTCTGCGTATTTCTGTCGGTTTATGCAGTTTAGCCACTTTATTGTGTGAAAGTATTGTTTCCGTTCTGTTACAAGCGTCCCTGCCCTGAATAAAACGACCCCACCGGTCTCGTTATATGCACTTAGGCGGCGATGTACTTGCCGTCCTGGATCACATAGGCTGTGGCGGGCTTTTCGACCTGGCCCTCGTCATTCCACGTCAGCTCGCCTGTCAGGCCCTCGATCTTGATCTTGCGCATGGCCTTGGCAAGGTCGCCGGCAATGTCGGCACCGTCGGCCGAAATGTCAATCCCCGCCCTATCGATAGCCTCGGCGATGGCGTGGACGCAATCGTAAGCGTCGGCGGCAAACTGGTTGGGCGTCTCGTCGTAGGCATCCTTATAGGCCTTGACGAAGTCGGCATTCTTCTCATCGTCAGCCGAAAACGGGGTCATGAGCAGTACGCCCTCGGCAAGAGAGGTATCGAAGCCTTCCACAGAGAGCAGGCCGTCCATGCCGTCGGTACCCATGAGGGTCATGTCGTAACCCATGTCCTTGGCGTTCTTGAGCAAAACGGACGCCGGCGTGTAGTAGATCGGCGCAAAGATGAGCGTGGCGCCGGCCTCCTTGGCCTTGGTGAGCTGGTTGGTAAAGCTCGTGGAGGAGTCGTCCTTAAAGGTCTCGGTATCGACGATGTCGAGCTTGGACGCCTTGGCCTGCTCGGCAAAAGCGTCGGCAACGCCCGAGCTATACGTATCGCCGGAGTTGTAGAACAGGGCGATCTTGGCATCCGCGTACTTCTCGGCCAAGAACTTCGCGGCGCTGGCGCCCATGGTGGGATCGGTGAAGCAAACCTGGAAAACCGTGGTCTTATCCTTGGTAACGTCGAGCGACGAGGCCGAAGGCGTGACCATGAGCATATCGTCGGCAATCTCACCCGAGACAGCGACGGCGGCACCGGTGGTGACGGGGCCGACGAGCGCCTGCATGCCCCAGTCGCACAAGGTATTGAAGGCGTTGATGGCCTTCTCGCCGTCAGCGACGTCGTCCTCGGACTTAAGCGAGAGTTTGAGGTCCTTGGTCGAAAAATCCTTAGCGGCGAGCTTGGCACCCTTCTCGGCCGAAACGCCATAGGTTGCCGCGGCGCCGGTCAGAGGGCCGATGACACCGATCTTGAAGGTCTTGCCGTCATCGGCGGAGCCGCCGTCCGAGCCACCCGACGAGCAACCAGCGAGTGCCGCGGTGCTACCGAACGCCGCGGCGCCAGCCAAGAAACTCCTGCGGTTAAGTACGTTGTTGATGCTAAACATGGTGTCCCCCTTTTCGCTGGCCGCGGTGCGGCCGTCTTGCGGTACAGGGCAAACCTTATGGTGCAAACGTTGACAGTTTGTTACGGAAGTTCGTTTGTAGCGAGCGTGTTTCCAATGTTTCCGCAGCGTTTCGGGGGTGGCGTTTTGTGCTGCTCCCGCTGCCAGGCAAGCACGCGCCCTCTGTTCACGCTAGAATGCACTCAACCTTTAAGCGGTTAATCCATCCATAAGATGCACGAAGGAGCTATCTATGAGCGAACCCCTGCGCACCGTGAACGTCGGTCTGATCGGTCTGGGAACCGTCGGCGGCGGCGTGGCCCGTCTGATCAAGAGCCACCACGATGAGTACCTGGCAGCCTACGGCATCGACCTTAAGCTGACCCGCGCCTGCGCGCTTGCTTGGGAGCAGGCCGAGGCGGCAGGCATTGAGCGCGAGGCCTTTACGAGTGACTGGCACGACGTCGTCACCGACCCCGCCGTCGACATCGTCGTCGAGCTGATCGGCGGCGAGCATCCCGCAACCGAGATATTCACCACCGCCTTCGAGAACGGCAAGCACGTCGTCTCTGCCAACAAGGCCCTGCTGGGCCGTCATGTCGAGACGCTCGCCGAGAAGGCGCGCGCGTGCGGCGTGCAGATTAAGTGCGAGGCCAGCTGCGGCGGCGGCATCCCCATTGTCAGCACGCTCGAGCACGACCTGGTGGGCAACAAGATCCTGACCATCGCAGGCATTCTCAACGGCACCACCAACTACATCCTGTCGCGCATGGACGCCGAGGGCGCCGATTACGCTGACGTGCTCGCCGACGCCCAGGCAAAGGGCTATGCCGAGGCCGACCCGTCCGCCGACGTCGACGGCTTCGACGCCGCCAGCAAGACGGCAATCCTCGCTTCCATCGGCTTTGGCACCCGCGTGACCACCGACGATGTCTACCAGCAGGGTATCCGTACCATCGGCGCCGAGGACATCGCCCAGGCCCGCGAGCTCGGCTACACCATCAAGCTGCTGGGCATCGCACGCAACACCGACGCCGGCGTCGACGTCCGTGTGCATCCCACGCTGATCCCCGCCGACCACATGCTTGCCAAGGTCAACGGCGCCATGAACGCTGTCTACGTGGTAGGCGACGCCGTGGGCGAGACCATGTTCTATGGTGCCGGCGCAGGCTCCTTCCCCACCGCAAGCGCCGTCGTGGGCGACATCCTGTCGCTCTCCGAACAGATCAGCCGCGGCGTGGCTCCGCTGCCCGAGATTGAACCCTATGGTCACAACCTCGCCTTTAAGCCCATGGACGAGCTCCAGACCAAGTACTATGTGCGCCTGAAGGTCGCCGACCGCGTGGGCGCCCTGTCCGAGACGGTCGACATCTTTGCCAAGCACAACATCTCGATCTCGCTCATCAACCAGGTCGAGGACGGCAAGTCGGACGTCAGCGATGCCTGCTCGGTCATCTTCCTGACGCACCGCGCGCTCGAGAAGGACGTCCAGGCTGCCGCCGCCGAGCTTGCCAGCGTCGACTGCGTGGCCGAGGTCGCCAACGTCCTGCGCATCGAGGACGTCGAGGCATGGACCGAAGGCGTCATGGCCAACTAACCCAACGCTCGCCTAGCAATACGCGCCTTGAGGGCTCCCGTCCGATGTGGGACGGGAGCCCTTTTGTCACCCGCCCTAAGCACAACGGCAGAGCATATTTGCGCGAGCCGCTCATCGGTAACGCGGGCTACCGTTCACCGATATGCAAACGCGACCGATTCCGGCTACCGCTACGCTGTGCTGCGAATGTCCGCCCGCGATGAGAGGAAGCACCATGTTGCTCGAGGGCAAGAAAGCAATCATCACCGGAGGCACGCGCGGTATCGGCTATGCCATCGCCTGCCGTTTTATCGAGGAAGGCGCTGCCGTCACTGTCTTTGGCTCGCGCCAGGAGACTGCCGACGCGGCCGTTGAGAAGCTGGCAGCCGCCTATCCCGACGCCAAGGTCTGGGGCCGCTCCTGCGACATCACCTCGCTCGAAGCCGTGACCGAGGCCTTTACCCAGGCTGCCGCCGACATGGGCGGCTTGGACACGGTCGTCAACAATGCCGGCATCTCCCAGCGCTCGCCGCTCCTTAACTATACGGCCGAGGAGTTCGCAAAGGTCATGGACCTCAACGTCGTCGCCGTCTTTAACGGTCACCAAGCTGCCGCCAAGATCATGACCGAGGCCGGCCACGGCGGCACCATCACTACCACAAGCTCGATGGTCGCCAAGTACGGCCAGCCCTCTGGCGTCGGTTACCCCACGTCCAAATTTGCCGTCAACGGCATGGTCCAGTCGCTCTCGCGCGAGCTCGCCCCCATGGGTATTCGCGTCAATGCCGTCGCACCCGGCGTAACCAAAACCGATATGGTCGCCAACCTGCCCGAAGAGGTTATTAAGCCCATCGTCGCCACCATTCCGCTGGGTCGCATGGGCGAGCCCGAGGATGTCGCCAACGCCTTTGTTTTCCTGGCGAGCGACATGTCCTCCTACGTCACGGGCGCCGTGCTCCCCGTCGACGGAGCCGCCCGCTCTTAAAGATCGCAAGCCACGACTTCGAGCCTCCACGGAGCCCAACGCAAAAGGCGCGCTGTCTGCATCAACCGCAGGCAGCGCGTCTTCTTCTATTCGAAAAGGAAACTGCGTCCCATAATTCCGGCTCAGAATGGGATGCGCTTTCCCTAACGAGCCTCTCGCGGAAACTGCATCCCACTCTGAGCGCCCATTCCGGGACACAGTTTCCCAACGGCCCCCGTTTCGGAAACCACATCCCGTTCCGAGCCTTCAAAGCGGGACTCGGCTTCCCCGAGAGAGTATCGACTACTTGCCGTCGTCGTCCTCGGCTTCTTCTCTTGCATAGAGCTCCAGCATGCGACGGCGGTATTCGCGCACGGCGAGCTTGGCGCGCTCCAGGCGGCGACGCTCGCGCGGGGTCAGCTCGGACGGGTCGACCTCATCACCATAGGTCTTATCGGCAAGAAGATGTGCCGCGTCCACAATACGGGCATCGATATGGCCGCTCGCCGCCTCGGCGGAAAGACGCTCGGCAATCGTATCGAGCGTAGGCAAGCCCTCGAATACGCGACCATGGCCATGCGAGGTCAGCAGCTCGTGCTCGCGTGCGAGCAGGCTCGCCAAATCGTGATGGGCGCGCAGGATGTCGAGCGCATCGGATGGATGCTCGGCAACCTCTGCCACGGCAGCGACCGGTGCGGCGTCGACCACGCGGTAGAAGAGCTGCGCGAGCAATGGCATCAAGAACACCGTGATGGCACCGGCGGCAACCATGACCGACGCAATATCTTGCGACAGCGCGCCCGCGTTGACGGCAACACTCGTCACGGCAACGATGATCGGCAGGGCCGTGGTGCAGTACAGGGCCACGGTAATACGACCATACGCCGACACATCGCGCGTCGCAGGACAAATGCTCATAGAGATGAGAATGGGCACGGCGCGAATGATCAGCAACGCCACGATAAAGCCTGCGAGCAGCCCGGGGCGCGACGCCACGGCCGTCAGGTCGATCTTTGCGCCCGATACGGTAAAGAATACCGGAATCAAAAAGCCGTAGGCCAGGCCATCGAGCTTGGTCTCGAGCGTATGGTTGCCCTCGGGGATGATATAGCGCAGGACAAAGCCGGCGGCAAAAGAACCCAACACGATGTCGAGATCAAAGACGGCCGAGAACGCCACGAGCGTGACCAGGATGAGCACCGTCAGGCGCACGAAGGTCTGCGACGTGGTATCGGCGCGCTCCTCAACAAACGCAAAGAAGCGGCTGCCGACGCGCTTGGAGCGGCTCGGGACCACGGCCAGCAACACGCAAACCACCGCAAACAAGCCAAGGATAACGAGCGTTTGGATGCCAGTGCGGGCAGACAACAGCACCGACATGGCGAGCACGGGACCGAGCTCGCCCCAAGTGCCATACGCGAGAATCGAGTCGCCCACGCGCGTGCCGGTGAGCGAGCGCTCACGCATGATGGGCACGAGCGTACCGAGCGCCGTCGAAGTGAGGGCAAGCGTCACGGCGATACCGTCGAAATGGCTGACCGAGAACCACGGGGTAAAGCGCACGGCAAACCAGGCGATACCAAACGTGACGACCCACGTCGCCAAGCCGTAGCGCCCCTCGACGCCCGTGATGCTCTTGGGGTCGATCTCAAAGCCGGCAAGCAGGAACAAAAAGGCCAGGCCCAGCTCGGACACAAGCGAGACCTCGGCATCTACATGGATGACGCCGAGCATATGGGGTCCCAGCACCGCGCCGAGCACGAGCAAAAAGACCGTCTCGGGAACGGGTTTTCCGGGAATCGCCGAGGCGATAAAAGGACTCGCAAAGGCTACGAGTGCGATGATGGCGAGCGAAACGAATGCCATGTGATGCCTTTCTCTTGATTGCGCATCACTGTAGCACCCTCGCCGTCCTCAACGCGCCGCGAGCTGTCGTATCATAGTGAGGTTTACAAACATGTGGCTCAAGGCGACCGCAGGGCAGACCCCGCAAACCGACCGCTGCCGCATACCGTACCGTACGCCCAACCGATCAGGAAGGCAGGAACCAATGGTCTCTCGTATCTACGTGGAGAAGAAACCCGGGTTCGACGTCGAGGCTCAGCAGCTCAAGGGCGAGCTGACCGAGATTCTCGGCATCAAGGGCATCGAGGCCCTGAGGATCATCAACCGCTACGACGTCGAGGGCATCGACGAGGAGCTTTTCCGCTCCTGCGTGCCGACCGTCTTTAGCGAGCCCCAGGTCGATGTGACCTACGACGAGCTCCCCGCAAGCGATGGCGCCGTCTTTGCCGTCGAATTCCTGCCTGGCCAGTTTGACCAGCGCGCCGACTCCGCCAGCGAGTGCGTGCAGCTCATCAGCCAGGGCGAGCGCCCCGCCGTGCGCTCCGCCAAGGTCTATATGATCTCGGGCGCTCTGGACGAGGCCGCCATCGATGCCATCAAGCACTACGTGGTGAACCCCGTCGAGGCGCGCATCGCCTCGCTCGACCTGCCCGAGACGCTGTACATGGAGACCCCCGAGCCCCAACCCGTCGAGGTGCTCGACGGCTTCCGCGAGCTCGACGAGGCCGGCCTTGCCGCCTTTATCGCCGATCGCGGCCTTGCCATGGACGAGGCGGACATCGCCTTCTGCCAGCAGTACTTCCGCGATGAGGACCGCGACCCCACCATCACCGAGATCCGCGTGATCGACACCTACTGGTCCGACCACTGCCGCCACACCACCTTCGGCACCGTCCTGGACGACGTGACGATCGACGACGCCGTGGTGCAGCAAGCCTTCGACCGCTACATGGAGATGCGCCACGAACTCGGCCGCGACGCCAAGCCCGTCTGCCTCATGGACATGGGCACCATCGGTGCCAAGTACCTTAAGAAGACCGGCGTCATGACCGATGTCGATGAGTCCGAGGAGATCAACGCCTGCACCGTCAAGGTGAAGGTCGATGTCGATGGCGAGGACCAGGACTGGCTATTCCTCTTTAAGAACGAGACCCACAACCACCCGACCGAGATCGAGCCCTTCGGCGGTGCCGCCACCTGCGTGGGCGGCGCTATCCGTGACCCGCTCTCGGGCCGCAGCTATGTGTACCAGGCCATGCGTGTCACCGGCGCCGGCGACCCCACCGTCCCGGTTTCCGAGACGCTCGAGGGCAAGCTGCCGCAGCGCAAGCTCGTGACCACTGCCGCCGCCGGCTACTCCAGCTACGGCAACCAGATCGGCCTTGCCACCGGTCAGGTCAACGAACTCTATCACCCCGGTTACGTGGCCAAGCGCATGGAGGTTGGCGCCGTCGTGGGCGCTACCCCGGCAAACCACGTTCGTCGCGAGTGCCCCGCCCCCACCGACAAAATCATCCTGCTGGGCGGCCGCACCGGCCGTGATGGCATCGGTGGCGCCACCGGCTCCTCCAAGACCCAGAACACCGAGTCCATCGAGACCTCGGGTGCCGAGGTCCAGAAGGGCAACGCCCCGGTCGAGCGCAAGCTGCAGCGCCTGTTCCGCCGCGGCGATGCCTGCCGTCTGATCAAGCGCTGCAACGACTTTGGCGCCGGCGGTGTCTCGGTCGCCGTGGGCGAGCTTGCCGACGGCCTGTATGTCGACCTTGATACCGTGACCAAGAAGTACGACGGCCTGGACGGCACCGAGCTCGCTATCTCCGAGTCCCAGGAGCGCATGGCTTGCGCCGTCGCCGACGGTGCCGTCGAGGAGTTCATGGGCTACGCCGCCGAGGAGAACCTCGAGGCGACCGTTATCGCCGAGGTTACCGCCGAGCCGCGCATGCGCATGGCCTGGAACGGCGTCGCCATCGTCGACCTGTCCCGCGAGTTCCTCAACTCCAACGGCGCACCCAAGCACCAGGTCGCCCACGTGTGCGCCCGTAGCGTGTGGCAGCCCAGCTGGGCCGGCACCACGCTCGCTGAACGCATGACCTCGCTCGTCACCGACCTCAACGTCGCTTCCAACAAGGGCCTTTCCGAGCGCTTCGACTCCACCATCGGTGCCGCAACCGTTCTCATGCCCTTTGGCGGCAAGACGCAGCTCACCCCGAGCTCGGCCATGGTCGCCAAGTTCCCCGTGGACGGCGAGACCACCACGGCGAGCGCCATGGCATGGGGCTTTAACCCCTATCTGACGGAAGCCGACCAGTTTGCGGGCGCCTACCTGTCCGTGGTCGAGTCCATCGCCAAGCTCGTGGCTGCCGGCTTTGAGCACAAGCGCGCCTATCTCTCCTTCCAGGAGTACTTCGAACGTCTGCGCACCGAGGCCGAGCGTTGGGGCAAGCCCACGGCAGCCGTCCTGGGCGCCCTTATGGCCCAGGTCGACCTGGGTGCCGGCGCCATCGGCGGCAAGGACTCCATGAGCGGCTCGTTTGAGGACGAGGCCGGCGAGCTCAACGTTCCGCCGACTCTGATCAGCTTCGCCGTCGCCGTGGGCAAGGCCGCCCGCGCCGTCTCGCCCGAGTTCAAGGGCCTCACGCACCGCGTCGTCCGCATCGCCCCCGCCACCTATGGTGAGGACTACCGCCCCGACGCCCAGCAGCTGCTCGCCGCGTTTGACGCCGTCGAGGCGCTCACCGCCAACGGCAACGCCCTGGCCGTCTCCACGCCCGGCTACGGCTGTGGCGCCGAGAGCCTCTTTAAGATGTGCGTCGGCAACCAGATCGGTATCGAGCTTGCCGAGGACGTGGACGTGGAGAGCCTCTTCACCCCGCTCTACGGCAGCTTTATCGTCGAGCTCGCCGAGGACGCCGAGCTGCCCGAGGTCGCCGACGGCGTTGTCGTCGAGCCCCTGGGCACCACCGTCGAGGGCTATGTCATCGACACCGGCTCCGAGGTCATCGAGCTCGCCGAGCTCCAGGAGGCCTGGGAGAGCGGCATCGAGGGCGTCTTCGCCTACCGCAGCGGCGGCGAGACCCCCGAGGTCGAGACCATCGACTTCCGCGCCAAGGATATCCACGTGTACGGCGGCGCCAAGATCGCCCGCCCGCGCGTGATCATCCCCGTGTTCCCCGGCAACAACTGCGAGTACGACAGCGCCCGCGCCTTCCGCGCAGCCGGTGCCGAGGCCGACACCTTCGTGATCAACAACCTCACGCCCGAGGCCGTCGCCGAGAGCACCCACGAGCTTGCCCGCCGCATCCGTGCAAGCCAGATTGTCATGATCCCCGGCGGCTTCTCGGGCGGCGACGAGCCCGACGGCTCCGCCAAGTTCATCACGGCGTTCTTCCGCGCTCCCGAGGTCACCGAGGCAGTCCGCGACCTGCTCAAGGCCCGCGACGGCCTGATGCTGGGCATCTGCAACGGCTTCCAGGCCCTGGTCAAGCTCGGCCTGGTGCCCTACGGTGACATCGTCGACGCCACGCCCGATGCGCCCACGCTGACGTTCAACACCATCGGCCGCCACCAGAGCCGTCTGGTGCGCACTCGCATCTCGTCCAATCTGTCCCCGTGGCTGTCGCAGTGCAGCCTGGACGACCCCTACACCGTCGCCATCAGCCACGGCGAGGGCCGCTTTGTCGCCAACGACGAGGTACTCGCCCAGCTGATTGCCAACGGCCAGGTCGCCACGCAGTACGTGGGCGAGGACGGCAAGCCCAACATGGATCTTTCCGTCAACCCCAACGGCTCCGCACTCGCCATCGAGGGCATCACGAGCCCCGACGGCCGCGTCCTGGGCAAGATGGGCCATGCCGAGCGTCGCGGCGACAACCTGTACCGCAACGTGCCCGAGCATGTCCCCGGCGATAAGTTCATGCCGATCTTTGAGAGCGGCGTGGCCTACTTCGCTTAAAGCTATCCCATCGGGTACAATCCCCTCGGGTAACATCACCCGCCACCGGCACTCCCGGTGGCGGGTTCTTTTTTGCTTCGCGCATATAGGAAGGACATCATGGAAAGCCGCAAGCCGTATCTCGCCACCCTGCCCGGACTCATCCTGGGCTGTCTTGTTTGCTGTGCACTCTGGGGATCGGCCTTTCCCTGCATCAAGATCGGCTACGCGCTCTTTGGTATCCCGGCGCACGATAGCGCCTCGCAGCTGCTCTTTGCGGGTTTGCGCTTCACGCTTGCCGGCGCCCTGGTTATCGTTGGGATGAGTGCGGCCCAACGCCGCCCCCTCATTCCGCAGGCTCGCGACATCAAGCCCATCTTTGTCTTGTCGCTCTTCCAGACTATCGGGCAGTACTTCTTTTTCTATCTGGGCCTCTCGCGCGCCAGCGCCATGTCGAGCTCCATCATCGAGGCCAGCGCCAACTTCCTCGCAATCCTCTTTGCCGCCCTGGCGTTTCACACCGAGAAGCTCAATACGGCCAAGGTGCTTGGCTGTGCGCTGGGCTTTGCCGGCGTCGCGCTCGTCAACCTCTCGGGCGCAGATGGCACCTTTGGCTTCAGGCTCGATGGCGAGGGCTTTATCCTAGCCTCCACTGTCGCGGGTGCTCTTTCGCCCTGCCTGATCGGCATCTTCTCGCGCAAGCACGACGGCGTCTTGCTTGCCGGGTGGCAGTTCTTGGTCGGCGGCCTGGTACTCACCGCCATCGGCTTTTTGATGGGCGGCACATTGTCCCCCACCGAAGTCGCCCCCGCCATCGCGCTCATCATCTACATGGCGCTTATCTCCGCCGTCGCGTACTCGCTGTGGTCCCGCCTGCTCGCCGTCAACCCCGTCAGCCGCGTGTCGGTCTTTGGCTTTATGAACCCGGTCTTTGGCGTGCTGTTGAGCGCACTGCTGCTCGGCGAGGGCGCTGGCACGAGCCCCGTTACCGTCATCGTTGCCCTGCTGTTGGTCTGCGGCGGCATCATC
>WGSQ01000057.1 GCA_014871605.1 Collinsella sp.
CAAAGAAGGCCACTTAATGTGGCCTTCGTCTTGCGCAGGACTGTAGAGCAGGGAACTTCGTGCCCCGACGCCCGGGAGGACGTTTCATTTAGAAAGATGGACCGACCGCCGTCAGCGATGGGAGCTACTCCCCCAGCACGGCCTTCTTGGCGGCTGCGGCCATGTTGTCCAGGTCCTCCTTGGTGGGATGGTCCTTTGCGGCAAACCAGTTGTCGAGCAGCATCTTATAGCGCGCGTTTTCGGGTTCTTGCTCAAGCATTGCCTCGTAGCGCTGCTTTACGGCAGGGCCCATCTTGCCCTGGCACATCGCCCAGCCCGCAAGCTCGGCATCCCCAGCCAAATTGGAAGTTACGCGGTCGATAATCTGCTGATAATAGCTCTGGTCGGCCCCAAAGCCGCAGGTGCCAAACAGGAACACGCGCTTGCCGTGCAAGGCGGAGAGCAACGCCGCAACTGAAGGCGTGCACGCGCCCTTGTCGCACCAAAAACCGACGAGCACCGTGTCGGCCGCGCAGGCGCCCTGCGCCTCGAGCGCAACCTGATCTGCATCCGCATCGTCGCTCAACGCCGCGGCATGGACATAATCAACACCCGCAGCCTGCAGAGCGCGCTTGATCGCGCCCGAAACCATCCTGGTATTACCGCTCTTGCTGTTAACCACCAAAGAGCACGTCATAGTCACGTTGCCTCGTTTCCCCCAAAACTAAAGCCACTAATGCAATTTATTAGATGAATATCTTAGTACTTACGTGACAGATGTAAACCACCGTCTGTCGATTGATTAATTTGCCCCACGGGCTTGCTTACTGGGCGAATTGGCTGCGGTAGAGTTCGGCGTAGAAGCCGCCTGCCGCTAGCAGCTCGTCGTGCGTGCCGCGCTCGATAATCTGGCCGTCGCGCATCACCAAAATGCAGTCGGCGTTGCGGATGGTGCTCAGGCGATGCGCCACGACAAAGCTTGTGCGGCCAGCCATGAGCTCGTCGAATGCCGCCTGCACCTGCAGCTCGGTGCGGGTATCGATGCTCGAAGTCGCCTCGTCCAGCAGCAAGATAGCCGGATCGGTGAGCATGACGCGTGCGATGCACAGCAGCTGTTTTTGACCTTGGCTAAACGTGCCGCCGTCCTCGCCGATCACCGTATCGTAGCCGCCTGGCAGCTGCACGATAAACTTGTGCGCGTGCGCGCGCTTGGCCGCCTCGACAACCTGTTCGCGCGTGGCATCGGGACAACCGTAGGCGATGTTTTCCGCCACCGTGCCCTCGAACAGCCAAGTGTCCTGCAGCACCATGCCAAAGGCGCGGCGCAGGCTTGCGCGCGTGTAGTCACGCGAGGAACGGCCATC
Organism: Collinsella sp.; assembly: GCA_014871605.1. Taxonomy (GTDB): domain Bacteria; phylum Actinomycetota; class Coriobacteriia; order Coriobacteriales; family Coriobacteriaceae; genus Collinsella. Next base: position 1,344 of record WGSQ01000057.1, read on the forward strand.
GACCGCAATGCGACCGGCATCGATATCGTAAAAACGCAGTAGCAAATTGATGAGCGTCGTCTTGCCACAGCCCGTAGGACCGACCAGGGCAAAGCGCATGCCGGGCTTAGCCTCGATGCAGATATCCTGCAGCAGTTTGCGGTCGGGCACGTAGCTAAAGTCCACGTGTTCAAAAGTCACCTCACCCTGCGGGGCGGTAAGCTCTACAGCGTCCGACGCGTCGGGCTCCTGCTCGCGCGCATCGAGCAGCGCAAACATGCGGCGCGCCGAGGCGTACGCGGTCTGGACCTGCGTAATGACGTTGGTGACCTCGTTGAACGGCTTGGTGTACTGGTTGGCATAGGACAGGAAGATCTGCACGCCGCCCACCGTAAGCGCCGCGGGCACGCCCGTGATCACGCCCACGCAGCCGATCACAGCGACCACGGCATAGATGATGTTATTGATAAAGCGCGTACCGGGATTGGAAAGCGAGCCCATAAACTGCGCGCACTCGCCTGCCGTATAGAGCTCGGCGTTAAGGGCATCAAAGCGCAGCTGCGCATTGGGGCCATAGGCAAAGGCGTCGACAAGCTTCTGCTCGCCTACGTACTCTTCGATATGACCACCGAGCTGACCCTGAATGCGCTGCTGCGCCGTAAAGCTTTTGTTGGAGAGCTTGGCGATGGCGCCGGCTGCAAAAATGGAAAGCGGCGTGACGAGTACCACCACGAGCGTCATGGTCAGGTTAATGGAGAGCATAAACGCGAGCGTGCCAACGATGGTGATAACGCCGGTGAATAGCTGGGTAAAGCCCTGGAGCAGACCGTCGCCCACCTGGTCGACGTCGTTGACCACGCGGCTCATAAGGTCGCCGTGGGCGTGGCTGTCGATAAAGCTGAGCGGCATGCGACTGAGCTTGTCGCTCGCCTCCACGCGCATGTCGCGCACCGTCTCGTAGGACAAGCGGTTGACGCAATAGCCCTGCAGCCACTGGAAGGCCGCTGCTCCCACCACGACGAGCGCGAGTTTGGTAACGAGCGGCAGCAGCGCATCGAAGTCCACCTGCCCGGCGGCGACGATAAGGTCGATGCCTTCGCCAATAAGGATGGGCGTATAGAGCTGCAAGATTACCGAAACGGCGGCACTCACAAACGACGCCGTAAACGAAAAACGGTGCGGACGAACGTAGCCCAGCAAGCGGCGGGTCACCGCACCCACGGGATAGCGCTCGGGATCGCCGGGCTGGCGCGGACCGTCGCCCAGGTCGTTGAGGTTATCGTTACCGGACACGTTGGCCGTCATCGTGGCGACCGAACCGGAGGAAGTGTACGGATTCATTTAGCATCCCTCCTTTGCGCAGACGGATGCGGGGGCGGTCGGAGCGGACGCGGGGCTTAGGGTGGACGCGGGCGCCGGAGTGGGCGCGGGCGCTGTGCTCCCCCGCTGGCCCTCAAGCTCCTCGCGGCGCAGCTGCGACTGGCAAATCTCGCGATAGAGCCGACAGGTCGCATAGAGCTCGTCATGTGTGCCCAGGCCGGCAACCGAGCCGTGGTCGAGCACGCAGATCACGTCGGCATCGCGCACGGTCGAGACGCGCTGGCTCACAATCACCGTGGTCAGCGGCAGCCCGCCCTTGGCGGCACCGCGCATGCTGCGCTCGCGAATGGCATGGCGAAGCGCCGCGTCGGTCTTAAAGTCGAGCGCCGACGCGGAGTCATCCATGATCAATATCTGAGGCGAACCAACCAAGGCACGCGCGATAGTCAGGCGCTGACGCTGGCCACCGCTAAAGTTCTTGCCGCCCGCCTCGACCGGGGCGTCTAAGCCCTGCGGCTTGTTGCGCACGAACTCGCTGGCCTGCGCCATGTCGAGTGCCACCCAGAGCTCCTCGTCGGTCGCAGCTTCATCGCGCCAGGTCAGGTTGCTGCGGATGGAGCCGCTCACCAGCGATGCGCGCTGCGGAACGGTCGCGACCACACGGCGCAGCTGGTCGAGCGGCCAGGTGCGCACGTCGACGCCCATCACGCTCACGCTGCCGGTGCTCGCATCGTACAGGCGCGGGATGAGCGAGACGAGCGTGGACTTGCCGCTACCCGTACCGCCGATAATGCCGAGCGTCTTGCCCAGCGGGAGTTCCAGCGTCACATCGTTGACAGCATTGGCCGCGCCAGCGCCAAACGAGAAGCTCGCATGGCTCAAGCTCAGCGCGGGAACTGAAGCGACATTGCCCGGCTTGGGCAGCGCGACCGGCTGGTTGCCCTCGTCAGCGATGCCCGGCACGCAATTGAGCACCTCGTTGATACGCGACGCGCTGGCGCTCGCCTTGGTAAAGACCACGACCAGGTTGGCGACGTACACGATGGAGGTCAGGGTCTGCGTCATGTAGTTCACAAACGCCATGACCTGGCCCTGCGTAAGCTCGCCCACGCTGACCTGGATGCCGCCCACCCACAGGATGGCGCACACGCCCAGGTTCATCACCAAAAACGTGACGGGGTTGAGAATCGACGAGAGCTTGCCCACCGCGATGGCAGTATTGGCCTGGTCGTCGGCGGCCTGCGCAAAGCGCTCGCGCTCGTGATCTTCGCGCACGAAGGCGCGAACCACGCGGGCGCCCGAAAGGCCCTCGCGGCAGATAAGCGCGATGCGGTCGAGCTTTGCCTGCAGCTGCTTGTAGTACGGAATGCAGCGCGCCATGACAACCCAGAACACCAGGCCAATGGCGGGCGTGCAGATCAAAAAGATGATGCCGAGCTTAAGGTCGATGGCAAGGGCCGCGCACATGGAGCCCACCGCTAGAAAGGGCCAGCGGATGAGCATGCGCACGCCCAGCGCCACAGCGAGCTGGACCTGGTTAACGTCGTTGGTAATGCGCGTGATGAGCGACGGCGTGCCAAAGCGGTCGAGCTCGGCATAGCTCAGCTTGTTGATGTGCTTGTAGAGCGCGCCGCGAATGTCGGTGCCCATGCCCTGCGATGTCAGCGCCGCCATCTTTTGGCAGACAAGCGTAAACGAGATGCCAATCACAGCCATGGCGCCAAGTACCATGCCGTAGTGGATAACGGCGCTGACATCGTGTGCGCCAATACCCTTATCGATCATCTGGGCAATCACGAGCGGTGTAAGCAGGTCAAAGATCACTTCGATCAGCTTGCACGCAGGGCCAATCACCATATAGCGGCGAAACTTGCCACCAAAACGCCTGAGCAGCTCAATCATGTATAGGCGCTCCCTATCATCATTCACACTCAATTCGAATCATGATAGTACGGTGAGCCCAAAAGAAGCGTAAACAACTCGTCATTTCTAATGGGATTCGGTTTCCAAAGAAGCGGAAAGGCACGCGCACACCCAGCCAGTGTCGGGTCGACCGCCTGATATACTTACATTAGTGCTACCAAGTTAGTCGCCGACCCTTGAAATGAGGTGCCGAGATGAACGACATTCTCGCAAGAAGAGCAAGACGAGCAACTGTGGGCATCGCCCTTTCCGCGGCACTTGTCGCGGGAATCGCCCCCGCAACGGCGATCGCGGCAGAAACCAGCTCCCCCACCGGTGCAGTTGCCTTGCAGACGGAAGATGCGGCCGCCGCAAAAGAAAAAGCGTATGCAGCCATGCAGGAAGCGCTCAAAAACCTCGAGGCCGCGAAAGACGCCGCAAGTCCCGAGAAACTTGCGGAAATCGATACTAAAATTGCCATTTTTCAAGAGAACTACGACGCTAATTTGGCGCAAGCCGCCATATATAAGGAATCCCTTCCCGCCATGCAAGCGAACGTCGATGCAGCTCAAGCCGAATGCGATAAGGCCCACAACCGGACAAGAGCCCTTGAGGCAGAATTAAATAAAATCGACTACACGACTCCTGCCGAAACTATTTGGCAGTTGCAAGAGGCGATCACAGAGGCAATAATGCAAGAAAATTCCTGTGAAGATAAGCTTGAGCACTGCCGAATGCGCCTCGAAAGTCATAAAAGCCTGATTTATTTCTTTGAAAGCGAAGTAGAGTTTAATAAAACCCATCTCGACGGAGAAACAGCCAAGCGGGATGCGCTCCTCGGCGATTTGAAAAGAGCGCAAATAGCCTATGACGACGCCTGCAAGGCATATGAAGAAGCAAAGGCCGCGGCAGACAAGGCCACCTCGCCCGAGATAACGAAACCCGCCGAGACAACACCTCCCTCCGGCTCGGCGCAACCGACCGAGACGACACAGCCCACCGGCTCGCCCGCGACCGGTAAAGACACCTCGCCAAACTCCACCAAGCAAGCGAACACGAGCAGCGGCAAACAAGCAGATACGACCGCCGACAAGCTCGCGAACACGGGCGACACAGCGCCGAGCGCAATCGCACTCGCAGGAATCGCCGCCGCAGGCCTCGGAATAACCGCCACAGCCACACGCCGCATCAAGAACTCAAAATAGCCGACAGAGCATTCTGCCTTCACCAATTCACAAGCCCAGAGACAAAAAGAGGCCCGTTTCCCCACCTAAGGAAACGGGCCTCTTTAACTGCAAAAATTCAAGCAACAGCACCGCCGCCTCTTGAACCACGTAGCCATCAATGCCCAGACAACGCCAGCAAGCCGCATTCCGCAAGGGATAGATTAAATTAGATAAACGCGCCTTTACGGGTGATTTTTGGACGACGGGGCCCGGCCGGCGGCGAGGTGTTTGGTAGTCGAGCGATCCCGCAGGCGAAGCCGAGGACCAGCGAGACACCAAATACCTCGCCGCCTCCTGGACCGCGTAGCCATCGATGTTTTGGCAAAGCCAGCGAGCGCCACCCAGAGCGAACAAGTTGGCATGAAAAAGGCAAGGCATAGACCTTCTGGTCATGCCTTGCCTTTTGAATGACAAATTGTCGCTCTGGGTGGCGCGCAGCGTCGAGCATTGCGCGGTTTGGTAAAACCGCGCAAAAAGAAAGCCCGTGCGCTCGATGGATTCGGATGCCCGACAGAGGCTCCTTATGGCTGCTTCCTTCCGGACCTGACCAGATTCGGAACATGTCGTCATCCGAACCCATCGAACGCGCTAGGCGCTCAGTATATCTTACCTGCTCCCGCCCGCCAGAGCAAGGTAGCTAATTTGGGACGGAGCTTTTTTGACTACTTTTGCAGCCCGATTGCCAGAGCAGCCAATGAGTAGTCAAAATAGTCCGATCCCAAAATGACCGGCTTGGTGCCGCACCACAGAAAGAGCCCATCTACTACGTTTAGGCCGCAGGGGTCAACCATAGCCGGCTTTTCGAAAATCGGCAAGCTTTCTACCTGCGGTTTTGTTTTTGCAAATTCCGGGATGGTCGAAGGTGGTCGGTTGAACGTAGTAGATGGTCGCATTTCGTGGCAAACGGTCCGACCCAAGGCACAAGGCGGCCAACCTCGAATGGCCATTCTCGAAGTTGCGGTGGAATACGGACTGAATTGGCACCTTAAAGGCAAAAACACTCCGTATTTCACCGCAACTTATCGAGGGGATGGGTTTTAGAGGCGAGCGAGGTCGTAGGCTTGGGCGGCTGACTCACCGGCGAAGATGAGGTTGGTTGTGGCTTCCTGAGGATTGAGCGCCTGGTCGAGAGGCATGGGCTTGCGGCAGATCGGCAGTACCAAGTCGATACCTTGCTCATATACCGCGTTCAGGTTGTCAGCACGGCCGCCCACGACGGCGACCACCGGCTTGCCATATCGCCTGGCGCGGCGAGCCACACCCACCGGCGCCTTACCGGCGGCGGACTGCTCGTCCATATTGCCCTCGCCTGTTATGACCAGGTCGACATCGCGCACGCGCTCGTCAAACCCCACGAGATCGAGCACCGTCTCTACACCCGAGCGCAGCTCCGCACCGAGCGCCAGCAACGCGGCTCCCAAGCCACCGGCAGCGCCCGCGCCGGGCACGCCGAGCACCGAGCCAAATGTCCGTGCGCCCTCGGGTGTGCGCAACAACCCCTGGGCTCGCGCCTCGAAAATTGCCGCATCGAGCAGGCGACCGTAGCCGACCATCCAGCCGTCGTATCTGCGCAGCGCCTCGACATCATCCGCCGGCAGGCCCTTCTGCCCGCCAAACACCGCCAGTGCGCCTCGACGCCCCACGAGCGGATTCTCGACATCGGAAAGCACAACGATACGAGCATCATCCAAAGCCTGCAGCGCTGGCGCCAAATCAACGCTCGCCACCTGCTCAAGGCCGGCAAGACCGGGGGCGACATCGCATCCCTGATCATCGACCACACGCGCGCCCAGCGCCTGCAGCATGCCGGCGCCACCGTCGTTGGTGGCACTGCCGCCCAAGCCAATATAGATAGTCTTTACCCCGACACGAACTGCACGGAGCATCAGCTCGCCCACGCCATAGGTTGTAGCAGCCAGCGCCGCCGATTCCGTGCAAGGTGAGTACCCGATGCCTGCTGCTTCGGCCATCTCAATAACAACCGACTCGTGCTCGCCGTCCACTAACATCCGGGCAGGCACACCATCGCCAAAGGGTCCCGCAACCTCGCAGGTCACAATCTCACCGCCGCACGCGGCAACGGCATCGAGCGTCCCCTCGCCGCCATCCGCCAGCGGCAATGCGGCCACCTGGGCATCGGACCACACACGGCGCATGCCCTCGGCAACCGCCGCCTCCGCCTGCGCGCTCGAAATGCTGCCCTTAAAGGAGTCAATCGCCAACAGCACACGGCGGGGCCGGCGGCACGCAGGACCAAAGTCAAACGCCGTGCCAGCATCTTCACCGGCACCTGCAAGCGCTGCGGCGTGAGCGGTGTGCGCGTCAAGATCGGCCCCACAACCGCAACCAGCGCCGCCCGCTCCGCGCAGACCGCCAAAATAGCTACTCAGCAGCTCGCGGCATTCATCCGCCAGGACCCCAGCCGTCACGTTAAAGCGATGATTCAGGCGCGAGTCGGCATTGAGGTCATACAGGGATCCCAGCGCGCCCGCCTTGGCGTCACGCGCGCCATACACGCAGCGCCCCACGCGCGCGTTAACCATAAGCCCCGCACACATGCAGCATGGCTCGAGCGTCACGTAGACCGTGCAATCGGAAAGGCGCCAGCGACCGAGCGACCGAGCGGCAGCGCACAGGGCCGCAAATTCTGCGTGCGCCGAAGGATCCTGATCGAGCTCGCGTCGATTATGCGCCCTCGCGACAATCTCGCCGTCGCGCACCACTACGGCTCCGATGGGCACCTCGCCCACCGCCGCGGCGGCGCGCGCCTCGGCCAGCGCCTCGCGCATGAACTTCTCGTCGATTTCGGTGATCGTCATCGTTCGCCTTCCCTGTTGCAAATTCAAAACGATGCTATCATTACGACTCACGGAGAGATGGCAGAGCGGTTGAATGCGGCGGTCTTGAAAACCGTTGAGCGCGAGAGCGTTCCGGGGGTTCGAATCCCCCTCTCTCCGCCACTTCTAGTGATGCACCGGCGTCATGGTCCGCTCAAACAGTGCATCGACCACGTCGGCTATCTCAGGTCGACGCTCAAGATCGTGGCCCGATTCCCACCATATCGTGAAAAGTCGAATAATACCGCCGGCGACAAACTCAGACGTCGTCTCGAGTGACACGGGAGCCAGGGCATCCTCGGCAAGCACGTTCATCACACGCTCGCGGATGGAACGGGCAATGCGGTCGCAAATAACGTTGGTCAACATGCCCGACATGCTGCTTGCCAAAATGTTATCCATGAGCTGCTCGTGCGCCAGAATCAAATCCATGGCATCGTCCAAAATCGCGTGCCGAAGCGCGCGCACGTCCTCGGCAGACACTGCGCCGGCCTCATCGGGCTGTTTTTGCGGCAAGCCCGACATGAGCTCATCGATATAAAAGGCAAAGTAATCGTTCTTGTCGCGAAAGTGCTTGTAGAACGTCGTGCGGCGAATCATGGCCCGGTCGCACAGCATGGCGACCGTCAGGTCCTCAAACCGATGCTCCTCGAGAAGCTCGGTAAAGGCATCGAACAGGGCGCGGTAGGTTTTCTTGATGCGAAGGTCCACTGGTATCGCCATCCTCAGGACAAAGACAACACTCGTCAATCTGTCGCATATCTTACACCTGTACCTCGCGCGCTTTGCCCCGGTGCCAACCCCGCCGAAAACACAACGCTTACCGGAAAGTTCGGCACGGTAAAACGTTGCGGGTATACTAGTAGCGTTATACCAACGGCAGCTGGCGCATGCCGCCGCGGCCATTCGAAACGGAGACATCATGATTACCGTCATCATCGGCATCGTTGTTGTCATTGTGATTGTCTGCGCCATCGCCGGCATCTACAACAACATGGTCACCAAGCGTAACCGCATCGATAACGCCTGGCAGAACATCGATACGCAGCTGCAGCGCCGTAACGACCTGATCCCCAACCTGGTCGAAACCGTCAAGGGCTACGCCAAGCACGAGCAGGAGACGCTCTCCGCCGTGATCAGCGCGCGTAACACCGCCGTCAAGGCCACCACGCCCGAGGCCAAGATGGAAGCCGACAACGTGCTGACCGGCGCACTGCGCCAGCTCTTCGCTGTGGCCGAGGCCTATCCCGATCTTAAGGCAAACACCAACTTTACGCAGCTGCAGGCATCGCTCGAGGACACCGAGAACAAGATTAGCTATGCACGCCAGAGCTACAACGACTGCGTGCTCAGCTACAACAACGCCATTCAGACGTTCCCGGCTGTCATCTTTGCTGGCATCTTCCAGTTTAAGGAGCGCCAGGGCTTCGAGGCCGCTGAAGCAGCCCGCCAGGCCCCGACCGTCAAGTTCTAGTAGTTTGACAGCGCATCCTTAATCGGCCAAATGCATAAACCGCCCCGTCGAATGCACACTTCGACGGGGCGGTTTCCTTTTTCGCGAAGGTCCCCCTCTAAGCGTCGTGCATTTTTAGGAGTATTCAACATAACCAAGGGCTTCGGGCGCCACGACAAATGCCAAAGACCGCGAATATCCCTGCAAATCAAACGCTGTCAGCCCGTAACCCCACCCATCATTCGTAGAAAACATCGAGAACTCCCGATTTTTTGCCCGAAGCCGGTATGCAGGGGTAGCGCGCAGAGATGTGGTGTAAGAGGCGGGGCATGCCCCGCCCCCGCCCTTT
>WGSQ01000058.1 GCA_014871605.1 Collinsella sp.
CCAGCACGAAGACGGCGCTCACCGTTGTATGACAATGGGCAATGAACCTACCATTGTTGTAGGATTCAGCGTATTGACATCCTCGAGCGAAAGGCGCACACGTGCCCCAAGACCATCCGACCGATAATCCCATCCTCAATGCCGCGAGGCGCGAGCTGGCGGAACATGCGAAAGCGACCGCTCCCCTGTGCACGGCAAACGACGCCTACAATGGACCCGCCCGTATCGTCTCAATCAACACGTCGGAGCACAAAGGCACTCGCAAGTTGCCCGTCGCCGATGGACGCGACACCGTCATCGAGCAATTTGGCCTCGCTACCGATGCGCACGCCGGACATTGGCACCGCCAGGTCTCTCTTTTAGCCGCGGAGTCCATCCAGACGGCGCAGGCACGCGGGCTCGACGTACACGAGGGTGACTTTGGAGAGAACTTCACAACCCGGGGCATCAACCTGCTCTCGCTCCCCTTGGGCACGCAGCTCAAGCTTGGCAGCGAGGTGCTTGTCGAAATCAGCCAAATCGGCAAGGCCTGCCACACACGCTGCGCCATCTACTATCTCGCCGGCGACTGCATCTTTCCCCACGAGGGCGTTTTCGGCGTGGTACTAAAGGGCGGAGAGGTCCATATCGGCGACGATATCCAGGTAGTCAAACTCGGCGACGGCACCTGTTCGTTCACCCCCGCCGAGGCGCTCGAAGAGATTGAGCAGGCTCGCCAGGAGGGCACGCTGTAGTTGTAAAACCCCACGTTGAGATAGCTTTTACAGCCCCAAACCCCTCTTAAACAGGCCCCCGTAACGTTAAAGTTGAACTCTATGGTTTCTCAACAATTCATCATAACTGCAGGTCAAAGCCAAAGCCTCAAGTTCAACTTGACCCTTTGGAACCTTTAAGGTTCAAGTTGAGGTCGAAAGCAGTAGTAGAATACCGTTCGAACCATAACCTACGATTGATTGCAGAGGGACTGGATGCAGCATTCGAATCATCGCACCGCAGCGCTCATTGCGTCGAAGCCGGCTCGTATCATCACGAGCGCCGCGCTCGCCGTTGCGCTGACGGCCACGCCGATGCTCTCCCCCGTTGCGGCGTATGCCGCCTCGCAGGCAACGCAGGACCAGCTTTCCGCAGCCCAGCAGAAGATCGAAGCCGCCACGAGCGCCTACAACGACGCCCGCACCAAACTCGATGACCTGCAAAAGCAGATTGACTCCAATGAGGCGAGCATCGAGGAAATCGAGGCTAAGCTTCCCGAGCAGCAGGCCAAGGCAAGCTCTGCCATGCGCGATCTGTACAAGTATCAGAAGGGCACCAATCCCATCGTGAGCTTCCTGGTCAACGCGCAGAGCCTGGGTGAGTTCATCACGACCTGCAAATACACCAACCAGATCACGAGCTCGAGCGTCGACGAGATCGAAGAGCTCAATAACATGCAAACCGAACTTGAGCAGAACAAGGCCGAGCTCCAGCAGGCCAAGTCACAGCTTGAGGCAGAGCAGAAAAACGCCGAGGATGCGCTGGCGCAGGCCCAGCAGCTCCGCAGCGAGGCACAGGCAAAAGCCGAGCAGGAAAATGCCGCCGAGCTTGCCAAGCTTGAGGCCGATAAGGCCGCTGCCGCCGAAAAGCTCTCGGGCGAGGGCGTAAGCGGCAGCAATTCCAGCAGCCAGGCCACCAACACCAACACCACCATCGACACCACGGTGAACAACGCCAATACCGGTAGCTCCGATTACGATTCGTTCATTAATGAGTGGACGGGCCGCATCGACAATTATCTCGCCGGCTCCCCCATGGCAGGCCAGGGCTACAACTTTGCCGTCGCCGCTTGGAATACCGGTGTCGACCCCCGTTGGTCCCCCGCCATCGCCTGCATCGAGAGCACCAAGGGTGCTTATTGCGCCAATTCTTACAACGCCTGGGGCTGGAGTGCCCGTGGCGGCGGTTGGCGCAGCTTTGGCAGCTGGAGCGAGGGCATCTCCGCTCACGTCGCCTATCTGGGCGCCAACTACGGCTCCACCCTTACCCCGGCAGCGGCCAAAAAGTACTGCCCGCCCACGTGGCAGGACTGGTACAACAAAGTCGCCGCTCAGATGAACCGCATCTAAGTGCAACTGCAAAGGGCCCCAATGGGGCCCTTTTCTTTTAGGTAGCGGAGGTATCGACGACGCCGGTCGCATTGACAACCGCGACTATGACGATCATGCATAGGAGCAGCACACCCAATGACTTGAGCAAGAGCTTCGCGAGCTTCTTGCCGCGATAGCTGTCGAGCAATGCGAATCGCCGACGAAGACGGCGCTTATCGAGCAGCGCAAAATGCATAAGCACCATAAGGCCATCGACAAAGAAAAAATACTCGATTATGAGAAGCCACGTCGGGTAGCTTTGGTTTGCTCCCGTGGGGTGAAAGACGGCAAAGTGGCTACCGGCAAAGAACACAAGCAGCGAGAAGCAGACGAGCGTATTCCAAATGCGCCCCAGAGACTCCGGAACGCGAGAGAGCAGACCGCATGCAGCGGAGGCGGCAGGGCCAGGAAGCCCTGCGGGTTTCTGGAGCCCTTGGGACGCCAACACTGTCTCCGAGTCTGGAGTACGGACAGGCGCAGGCGCAGGAGGCCGCACGGGGCGACTCAGATCGTATGCCGCGCGCGTCGCCCGTCCCAATGCTTCCGCACTCGCAAAACGCTTGGCCGGATCGAGCGCCATCGACATGCAGACGGCATCGGAAAGTGGAGTGGGAATACCGCGCGCCTCGCATTGCTCGCGCATGTCGAGCCCTGGTTTAGGGTCGACTCCCGTCAAGCAGAAGAACAACAGGGCGCCCAGCGCGTACACGTCGCTGCGCACACTCGTCTGCCCAAACCCATACTGCTCGGGCGGCGCATAGGGTCGCGTGCCAAACTTGACGGTGTCGGCATCGGCGCCATCGCGCCATACGCGCGCGATCCCCAAGTCGATAATCACCAGCGATGAAAATGTCAGGCCGTCATCAGGCGTATAGTTGGCACCTGTCACGATGATATTCGACGGCTTGAGGTCGCGATGGATCACCGGCGCCGACGTCTCCCCCGCTATTGCAGAACCGGCGTGGAGCTCGCCCACGGCATCGCATAGGGCAGGATACAATTCACGCGCATAATCGGGGGTGGCTCCCAGACGGTCCACCAGCGCCCCGAGCGTCTCCCCTTCGATGTATTCCATAACCACGTTGAGCTCGTCGCCCACACGACGACAATCGACGATTCTGGGCAGGTGCTCAAAACGCCTGCCTGCCCGCTGAGCGGCAAACAGACGCTCGTATGCCCCGCCGATTTGAGCCGAAGCATCGATGCGTTTACGGACAAAGGGGCCGAGCGAACCACCGCCGGTTCCTTCAAAGTACACGAGCTCGGTTGCTTCAACGGACGAGCGCTTAAGTACACGCTCCACGCGATAGCTGTCGTCGCGATCGAGCGACGCCAGGTGCTCGGCAAGCGCTGCGGTCAGCTCGTCATCGGAATATGTTGGGCTCTGAGTATCCATAGCCTCCATCATAGCGCAGGGCGCAGACACCCCATGGCATCCGCGCCCCGTTCGTTTGCATCGTTGTTCGACAGCTCTACCGGCTCAGATATCAGCCGCTAACTCACCGTCTCCTCGCCAAAGCGATACAGTTCCTCGTTGACCTTTTGGAGACTGCACCCGCGATCGATGCAAAAGATGATAATCGCATCGCGGCGGTCCTTGCAGTTAAGGACGCTTACCCCGGCAGCCGTCAGCGCACGGTTGGTCTCTTTGAGCGTCAGCGCCATCGCAAAGGCAATCTGCAGCACCTTATTGCGACTCGGATGACGCGCACCGGTAAAGATCTGATAGCCAAAGGTCTCATTGAGATCAGCCATACGGACCACGCGCGAGCGCTCCAAGCCCTTTTCCTGCAGTAGCTGCTTCAGGTAGTCCGAAAGCGACGGGGCGGCAAAGTCGTGCTCCCTGATATAGCCATCGATGTTCGGCGCATCGAGAAGCTCATTGAGCAACTCCTCGGTCAGCTTTTTATCGGACATACGACTTCACCTCCCCCAGTGCATGCAACATGCTAGAAACCGCTTACGTCCGAACGCTCCCAGCTAGCAACCTGGTCGGGAGACACCGTACCCAGCGCCTCGAACTTCCAGGAGCCGCCCGCCTTCAGATGATTGGTGTTTGCAAGAGCCGTTCCAACCTGGTTGCCATCGGCATCATACAGAACATATTCAATCTGAATGTAGCTCTTTTCCTTGTCCGTGTTATTGGTCAGGGTGCCCGTGATCTTATAGGTAAACTGATTGGAAGTGTCTTCAGCCTCGTCAGCAATGGTATACGGTTCTTGCGGTTCTTTTTGCTCCTCAGCCTGCCGTGTCGTCTCGGCAGGTTTTGCCGAATCGCTCGCAGACGAATCGGTTGAGTTGCCGCCCATAGAGCCCACGGCACCGACAATAACCAGCACCACGATGATGCCTAGGACAATCTTGCCAATCGGCTTCTTTCCCTCTTTTGCCATTATTCATCCTTCCTACGATCCGGCTACCGTGCCGGCACACAGCACATCGTAGGAAGGATTAAACTTGAATTCATTAGCTGAGAGCTAAGGTTGCGGTAAACGGCCAATGCAGTTATCCAAACGCCGAGCAAACGCACTTTGCGCGACCGTCTGCTGGCAGTGCGTCAACCCACCGTTACGGATTCCCCAGTAAAGGCGCTAATCATCAACAGGACAAAGAACACCAGGTAGCTGGCACTCAGCGGGTACGCAATAATCAGGAAGACGACCCAGCCGACAGTGGTTTTACCGTCGGCACGGCGTTGCTCGCGATTGCGGCAAAGCCAAATCGTCACGCCAATGGCCACAATCAGCAACACGAGTGCCGCTGCTGCCAACCCAGCAAGCGCAAACATTACGCCAATGCTCACAGCGATGACCGGAAGCAGCAGCAAACCGCACCCGCATCCACCCGGACTATATACGGCAGACTGTCGGCGTCGCCTCATCGCCGCGCCACCCCCATCATCTTTGAGCACTACAGTGCGATGGCCTGCTGAACAGGAACGATCTTGTCGAGTTCCGGTTCGATCCGCCTTTTCTCGGCCTCAAGGTCAAACGCCACCTGAGCGCGCAGCCAATAACCATCCGTCAGGCCAAAATAACGGCAAAGACGGAGGTCGGTGTCGGCCGTCACGCGACGTTTTCCCAAGACAATCTGCCCGATACGCTGAGCCGGAATCCCAGTCTCCTTAGCAAGGCGATATTGAGAAATGCCCATGGGAACAAGAAACTCCTCTTTGAGAAGCTCACCAGGAGTCACCGGCGACAGCAAATCGGCCGAAGCCTCATCACTTGTGATAATCGACGATTTCGACATTCCAAGCCATCTCCTGTCTCCACTCAAAACAGACCCGATAGCGCTCGTTAACACGGATGCTATATTGACCGGCACGATCGCCCTTCAAAGCTTCCAGGCGGTTGCCCGGTGGAACGCGAAGATCATCAAGTGAAGCACAAACCTGCAGTTGGCGAATCTTCCTCAACGCAACACGCTCAAAGGGCACGAACCTCCTGACCCGCACACCCATGGCAAAGCGTTCGGTATCCTCATCTTTATACGATGCAATCATAGTATCGCCTTACGTTAGTAACGTCAAACGTTTCTATAGACTTACATCTCTATTATATCGTACGTTTGTTCGTGTTTTCTAGAACAAATAGTCCTTCACGCCTTAGTCAAGCGAAAGCAATCGTTTGTAGACATCGAGGCCTTTGAGTAGGATTTCCTCGTCAAAGAGCATGCTATCGGTATGCAGAGCGCTTGTGGCATAGGCGGGGCAGCCATCCGAATCACTCGGGTTGTCTTGGTCCTCTGGCACACCCGTGCCCAGCAAGAAGAACGCACCCGGCAGATGGCGCTGGTAAAAGGCGAAATCCTCAGCGATCAGCAGCGGTTCCTCCACAAGCTGCAGCCCGGGCAAGGCAGGCGCGACGCTGGCAAACAACTCGGGGTCGTTGTCGACCGGCGGATAGCCCTCGGCAAAGTCGAGATCATACGTGCAGCCCGTTGCGGCACAGGCATCGTCCAGCACGCGGCGCACGCCTTCGCGCGCCCGGTCGAACATGTCGTCCGTAAACACACGCAGGCTTCCGGCCACATGGGCCTCCCCCGCCACCGCGTTGCAAACCGTACCGGCCTGCAGCAGACCAAACTTACCGATACAGGGCTCGTCGGTGCCCAGCTCGTCCATCAGTTCGCGCTCGGCAACCAAGAACTTGGCAGCCGCCAGCGCCGCATCGTGCGACTCCTCGACCGGAACGCCATAGGTCTTAGCGATATGGATGCTCGTCCCGTGAATATGAATGTGTGTCTCACTCGAACGCGCCAGCAGCGGACCGGAACAACTCGCCAACGTGCCGGCAGGCAGATCGGGCCACACATGGAAGCCAAAAATGCGGTCAGCCCCATAGCGCTCGAACACACCGCTCTCGCATACCGTCTTGGCACCACCGGTCGTTTCCTCGGCCGGCTGGAACACAAAGAGAACGTTGCGCCTAATGGCGCCCGGCTGCTCGCGAATCGTACGGTCGACATACGTCGCGGCGGCAAGTGCCATGGCCATGTGTCCGTCATGTCCGCAAGCGTGCATCTTGCCGGGATGGATCGAGGCAAAGGCCGCTCCCGTCGCCTCCGCGATGGGCAGCGCATCCATATCGGCGCGAATCGCCGTGGCACGCGCGGCACCAACGCCAGCGTCGAAGAAAGCGCAGACGCAGCTGGGACACGGATGGGTCACCTCGCAAGCGAGCGGCGCCAACACGCCCTCGATATAGGCGATAGTCTGCGGAAGATCGAAATCGAGCTCCGGAATGCGATGGAGATCGCGGCGATAGCGACGGAGTTCTTGGAGCTCGGTCATAGAGAATCCCTTCGTGAGGCACATCTGTTGCAACTTATTGTGATACAGGATTGTGGCACACATGTTTCCAGCATATTGCTGCATTTTTTAAACGTTATATACGAATACTCTTGTTTGGTAAAGTGCAACGTGATAGGGTCTTTACCACTTGATAGAGGCGCGGGCACGAAGAGCCGCGGGCGAGCCGGCAGGCTTTGACCCCGTGGGGAGGCGAAACCCGCCGAACTGGGTTTTTCGGGCACGAACAACCTGGTGGGCCTGTGGGAAACACCCACAGGACTGTCTGCAGCAATGCGGGAGCGCTATCCGGACATTGGGTCCACGCTATGCGGATTCGATGCGCAGATGGCGCCGTCTGGATAGCGAGGTTTACGGGACATGGCATTGACCCCCAACGAGGCATATGCGGCCAAGCAGCCGTTTGTGGACAAGGAGACACTCGAGCATATCGTCGAGCAGTTCCCCACGCCGTTTCATCTATACGACGAGGCAGGCATCCGCCGCAACATGCAAGAAGTGCGCGACGCCTTTGCGTGGAACCCAGGCTTTAAGGAATACTTTGCCGTCAAGGCCAACCCCAACCCGGCGCTCATCTCCATTCTCAACGAATACGGCTGCGGCTGCGACTGCTCGAGCTATACCGAGCTCATGATCGCCCGCTCGCTGGGTATCACGGGACACGACATCATGTTCTCGTCCAACGATACGCCGGCTGCCGACTTTGAGCTCGCCGACAAGCTGGGTGCCATCGTCAACTTTGACGACATCAGCCACATCGAGTTCTTTGAGCGTGTTGCGGGACCCATCCCCAAGACGGTCAGCTGCCGCTTTAATCCAGGCGGCCTGTTCCAGCTCTCCAACGGCATCATGGACAACCCGGGCGACTCCAAATATGGCATGACCACCGAGCAGCTCTTCGAGGCCTTCCGCATGCTCAAGGCCAAGGGCGCCGAGGACTTTGGCATCCACGCATTCCTTGCCAGCAACACTGTCACCAACGACTACTACCCCAAGCTCGCGCGCATCCTCTTTGAGCTTGCCGTACGCCTGGAGCGCGAGACCGGCGCACACGTCGCCTTCATCAATCTGTCCGGCGGCGTCGGCATCCCCTACCTGCCCGAGCAGCAGGCCAACGACATTCGCGCCATCGGCGAGGGAGTACACGCGGCATACGACGAGATCCTGGTTCCTGCCGGCATGGGCGATGTGGCGATCTGCACCGAGATGGGTCGCTTTATGATGGGCCCCTACGGATGCCTGGTCACCAAGGCCATCCACGAGAAGCAGATCTACAAGGACTATATCGGCGTGGACGCAAGCGCCGTCGATCTGATTCGTCCTGCCATGTATGGCGCTTACCACCACATTACGGTGATGGGCCAGCCGGGTGGCGACGACAAGACCACAGCGCCCGTCACGGACACCTACGACATCACGGGCAATCTGTGCGAGAACAACGACAAGTTCGCCATCGACCGCGAGCTGCCGCATATCGACATGGGCGACCTGCTTGTGATCCACGATACCGGCGCGCATGGCTACTCCATGGGCTACAACTACAATGGACGCCTGCGCTCCGCCGAGGTCCTGTTGCGCCCCGATGGCTCGGCCGACCTCATCCGCCGCGCCGAGCGCCCGGGCGATTACTTTGCCACGCTCGACGTGCTGCCGAGCGGCCGAGAGCTGCTGGCCAAGTCGCGCGCCGAAAGTGCCCGCCGTCGCGCCCAAGACGAGCGCCTGACAGTCGCCGCCCAATGGAACAAACGCATCCAGATCGCGGACGCGAAGGAGAAGAACATGGACATCCGCAATCTCGAGGGCTCAGTCGTCGCCCTCGTCACGCCGTTTAAAAAGGATGGCAGTGTCGACTTTGACGCACTCGAGCGCCTTATCGATTTCCACCTGCAAAACGGCACCGACGCCATCCTCACCCTGGGCACCACCGGCGAGAGCGCCACGATGACCGACGACGAGGACAACTCCGTCGTCGCCGCCGTGGTCAAGCATGTTGCAGGACGCGTCCCCGTCATTGCCGGCTCGGGCTCCAACTCCACGCAGACCATGCTCACCAAGTCGCTCACCTATCAGGGCCTGGGCGCCGACGGTCTGCTGCTCATTACCCCCTACTACAACAAGTCTAACGAAGAGGGCATCTACCAGCACTTTAAGACCGTGGCCGACGCCGTGGACATCCCCTGCATCCTGTACAACATCCCCGGCCGCTGCGGCTGCGGTATCAGCGAGCGCAACGTAGAGCGCCTGGCCGCGCACCCCAACATCATGGGTATTAAGGAGGCCTCGGGCAACGTCGCCTACGCGGCCAAGATCGCCCACCTGCTGTCAGACGACTTCCGCATGTACTCGGGCGAGGACGCGCTTACCGTGCCGCTCATGAGCCTGGGCGCCTCGGGCACCATCAGCGTGTGGGCAGACGTGCAGCCGCAGCTCGTGCATGACATGTGCCGCGCCTATTTGGACGGTGACGTGGCGCGTGCCCGCGATATCCAAATTGCCGGCCAGCCGCTCATCAATGCCCTCTTTAGTGAGGTCAACCCCATCCCCGTCAAAGAGGCGCTCGCCCAGATGGGTATGATCGAGGCAAACTACCGCATGCCGCTGTGCCCCATGGCAGACGACACGCGCTCTGCACTTACCGATGCTCTGAAGGGGGCTGGTCTGCTTGATTAAGACCGTCATTATGGGAACGGGCCGCATGGGCTCGCTCATCCGCACCACCGCCGAGGGCGTTGTCGACGCCGCCGGTCAACCCGTTTTTGATATCGTGGCCCAGATTGGCTTCGATTTGAGCAAGCTCGAGAACGCACCGGCTGCCGATGTGATTATCGACTTCTCGAACGTCGTGACCTTCGATGCCGTCGTCGCCTATGTCGAGCGCACGGGCGCGGCGTTGGTCTCAGGCACCACAGGCTACACCCCCGAGCAGATGGACCGCCTGCGTGAGCTGGGCCAGAACACCCGCGTTATGCACTCGGGCAATTACTCCATCGGTATCGCAGCCCTGCGCCATCTGGTAGCGCAGGCTACACGCGAGCTGCCCGGCTTTGACTGCGAAATCGTCGAGACGCACCATAACCAAAAGGTCGACGCCCCCAGCGGCACTGCCAAGTTGTTGCTCGACGCCGTCGTCGAAGCCGAGCCCGAGGCAGGCTACCACCCCGTCTATGGCCGCGAGGGCATGTGCGGAGCACGCGATCCCAAGGAGATCGGCATGCACTCGCTGCGCGGTGGCACTGTCGCCGGCGTCCACGAAGTGAGTTTCTTTGGCCAGGACGAGGAGGTCACGCTCACCC